>CBRGMJ010000196.1:0-4385 GCA_967797525.1 uncultured bacterium
CTCGCGGGCGGCGCGACGGCCCCGGGCAAGCTGGCCGCCTTCGGTGGCGTGCGGGCCTTCCCCGCCCGCGTGAAATGCGCCAATCTCGCGTGGCACGCCCTGCACGCCGCCCTGCAGAACCAGTCCGATCCGGTGACGACGGAATCGTCGAGGGACTTCTGATGCTCGGCACCGGCATCCGAGCGGACTTCCCGATTCTGGCGCGCAAAGAGCACGGCCACCGGCTCGTGTATCTCGACAATGCCGCCACGACGCAGAAACCGCGGCAGGTGCTCGACGCGATCCTCGCCTATTACAGCACCAGCAACGCCAACGTCCATCGCGGCGCGTACGCGCTCGCGGTGGCGGCCACTGAGGCGTACGAGGCGGCGCGGAGTACCGTGGCCCGCTTCGTCAACGCCTGGGCCCCAGAGGGCGTCGTCTTCACCCGCGGCACGACCGAGGGGATCAACCTGGTCGCTGGGTCGTGGGGGCGGGCAAACGTGAAGGCCCGGGACACCGTGGTGGTGACCGCGATGGATCACCACTCTAACCTCGTGCCGTGGCAGATCTTATGCGCAGAGAAGGGGGCCACTCTGCGTATGGTCGAAATCACTGCGGACGGGCGGATCGACCTGCTGGACTTCGGACGGGCGCTCGAGGCCCATCCCCGCCTAGTCGCGTTCCCCTACGTCTCAAACTCCCTCGGCACCGTGAACCCGGCGGCTGAGCTGACCCGGCTCGCACACGCCGCCGGCGCGGTGGTCGTCGTGGATGGGGCGCAGTCCACGCCTCATCTGCGGGTCGACGTGCAGGCCTTGGGTTGCGACTTCTATGCCCTGTCTGGCCACAAGATGCTCGGGCCGATGGGCAGTGGGGCATTGATCGCGAAGCCGGCGCTGCTCGACGCGATGCCCCCCTACCACGGCGGCGGGGAGATGATCGAGCGGGTGTGGGACGACCACTCTACCTGGAACAAGATCCCGCACAAGTTCGAGGGGGGGACCCCCAACGTGGAGGGCGCCGTCGGGCTCGCGGCGGCGATCGACTATCTCGAGCGGATCGGGATGGACCGGATCGCCGAGCACGAGCAGGCGCTGGCGCGCGTGGCGATCGACCGACTGGGCCAGATCGAGGGGGTCACCGTGTACGGCCCCAAGGACCATCGCGCCGGCGTCGTGCCGTTCACCTACGGCGACATTCATCCCCATGACCTTGCCACCATCCTCGACCGGGACGGCGTCTGCATCCGCGCCGGGCATCACTGCACGCAGCCGCTGATGCGGCGGCTCGGCGTGCCGGCGACGGCGCGCGCGTCGTTCTACGTGTACAACGACGTCGATGACATCGAAGCGTTCGTCACCGCAGTGCGCAAGGCCGGCGAGTTGTTCGGAGTCGTCCCGGCCTAGGCCGTCCCCCTTCCCCCCTCCCTCGTCCCCAGTAGCTTCGGGGCATGTCAGAACCAATAGTCGCGGTCGATCGCATCACTAAGCGGTTCGCCGGCCACACCGCGGTGGACGCGCTGTCGCTCACCGTCCAGCCCGGCGTGATCTACGGCCTCCTCGGCCCGAACGGCGCCGGCAAGACGACCACCATCCGCATGATCATGAACATCATCGTGCCCGATGAGGGCGGTGTGCGGCTGTTCGGGAACGGCGGGAGCGCGCGGGACCACTCGGCGCGCATCGGGTTCCTCCCCGAGGAGCGCGGCCTCTACCCGAAGATGCGCGTGATCGACGCCCTGATTTTTTTCGCGGAGACGAAGGGGCTGGACCGCCGCACGGCGCGGGCCAAAGGCAGCGCGTGGCTCGAGCGCCTCGGCCTCGCCGATTGGCGGCTCCGCAAGGTCTCGGAGCTGTCGAAGGGGATGCAACAGAAAGTGCAGTTCATCTCCACTGTGCTGCACGAGCCCGACCTGGTCATCCTCGACGAGCCGTTCTCGGGCCTCGATCCGGTCAACGCCGAGGTGCTGAAGGACACGGTGTTGGACCTGAAGCGGCAGGGCAAGACGGCGTTGTTCTCGACGCACATCATGGAGCAGGCCGAGAAGCTGTGCGATCAGATCTGCATCATCGCCAAGGGACGGAAGCTGGTGGATGGTCCCCTGTCGGCGCTCAAGGAGAGGCACGGCGGCCGGCACGTCACCGTCGCGTTCGACGGGGATCACGGCGGCGCGGCCCACGTGTTCGCCGACCGCCGGCTCGTGGCCAAGGTGCAGGACTTCGGGCAATACGCCGAGCTCGAGATGGCGGCGGGGGCCGACGCCCAGGATATCCTCAAGGCGCTGGTGGGCTCGGGGGCGCGCCTCGCCCGTTTCGAGCTCACGGCCCCCTCCCTGCACAAGATCTTCGTGGACTTGGTGGGTCCTGAGGCCGCGACCGCGGCTGCCGTCCCCGGCCCGACAGGCGGCGCCCGTGCGTAAGGTCTGGGCGGTGGTCCGCCGAGAGTTCGTCGAGCGCGTGCGGACAAAGTGGTTCTGGATATCGGCGATCTTGGGCCCGGTGTTCTTCGCCGCGATCATTTTCGTGCCTGTTCTCCTCTCGCGCGGCGGCGGAGTCCGGCAGATCGTCGTCGTGGACGGCACCAGGACCGAGTTCGGCGAGCGGGTGGCGGAGGTCCTGTCGGCGGGGCGCTCGTTTCGCGCCCGGCGGGTCGCGGCGGAGGCGGGCGTGCTCGACACGCTCACCGCCGAGGTCGAGGCGAAACGACTCGACGGCTTCCTCATTATCACGGACGACCTGACGGAGACGGGCCGGGCGGAATACCGTGCCTCCAACGTGTCGTCGATCCAGGCCATCGAGGAGCTGCAGCGAGCGCTCAGCCGGCTGGTCGTGAAGGTGCGGCTGGAGCGGGAGGGGGTGAACCCCGCCGTCGTGGACCGGGCGCAGATTCCCATCGCGCTGGACACGAAGAAGATCTCGCGGGGTCAAACAACCAGCGAGAGCGTCGGTGGGTCGTTCTTCGTGGCCTACATCATGGCCGTCCTCCTGTTCATGGCCATCCTGCTCTACGGCGTCAACGTGATGAGCTCGGTACTGGAAGAGAAGACCAACCGCATCATGGAAGTCCTCGTGTCGTCGCTGAAGCCGTTCGAGATGATGCTGGGCAAGGTCCTCGGGGTGGGGGCCGTCTCGTTCTTCCAGTTTCTCATCTGGGGCGTGTCGGCCCGCCTCCTCTTCAGCCAGCGCCAGGCCCTGCTCAGGAGAATGACCGGCGAAGCCGATGCGAGCCAAGCGTTTCAGATGCCGCCGATCCCGGCCACGACGATCGCCATCTTCCTAGCGTTCTTCCTGGGCGGGTTCCTGCTCTATTCGGCGATGTTCGCTGCGGTCGGCGCCATGTCCGGGAACGAGCAGGAGGCACGCCAGGCGCAGCAGCCCGTGACGTACCTCCTGATGATTTCCTACCTGTCGATCTTCGCCCTGACGAACGATCCCAACTCGACCTTCTCGATGTCGCTGTCGCTGATTCCCTTCACGTCGCCGATCGCGATGCCGGTGCGGTGGACGGCCGGGAATCTGCCATTCTCGGAGGTGCTCGCGTCACTCGCGGTGCTCTTCGTGGCGATCGTGGGGGTGACATGGGTGGCGGCGCGGATTTATAGGATAGGGATATTGATGACGGGAAAGCGGCCCAATTTGAAAGAACTGGTACGCTGGGTCCGGGCAGCCTAGGCTCAACGAGGACCTGCAAAGACTAGGCGCACAGACGCGCCGCGGTGAACGCGTGAACGGGGTACGGGACGAGCTCAAATGGTTCCGTACCCCGGTCCCGTTCACCCTACCCTATCTTCATGCCAATTCACCACACCCTCAAGGCATGGCAACATGCCGAACGACTCGCGGTTGAGTGCTCAAAGGTCGCGCAGCGGTTCCCGGACTTTGAACAAGACGCGCTTGCCGACCAGCTCCGCAGGGCCTCATACAGCATCCCCCTCAACATCGCGGAGGGGACGACACGGAAGGGAACGCGGGACTATCGAAAGTTTCTCGATACCGCTTGGGGCTCGCTCGCCGAAGTCCAGACCGCAATCGCCATCGCACGCGATGTAGGGTATCTGCAGCCGGCGGAATTCGGGCGTCTGGAAGCACTCGCGACCGAGACGAGCAAGACCCTGTTCGGGTTGCTCCGAAAGATCAGCGCGGCGTCAGAACGTCCCAAAGCCCGTTGACTGTTTTCCGCGGCGCGTCTGTGCGTCTAGCCTTTGCATAGCCTAGCTCAGTAGCTTGTCCCCATGGCTATCAACTATGACGTGATTGTCGTCGGCGGCGGCCACGCCGGCACCGAGGCAGCCGCCATGTCCGCCCGGCTCGGCGCTCGCACCCTCTTGCTGACATCCGCCCTGGACACGATCGGCCAGATGTCCTGCAATCCCGCCATCGGCGGCATCGCCAAGGGCACCGTCG
>CBRGMJ010000197.1:0-4376 GCA_967797525.1 uncultured bacterium
AGGTCCGGCGTACTGACCATCGCGGCTTGGAGCTTCCCTTTCCATTTTGGATTGACCGGCACGCCGAACTCACCGCCGAGCTCGGCCGCGCCCTCTGCCAGCAGCCACCAGTAGTCCACGGTCGACAGGGTCTCGGCGGTGTACTTCCCGGATTGCACCTTCGAGAGAAAGTCGATGTAGATCTTCTCCCAATGCACGAGTTGGCCGGAGACGACGTGGTCCGGTGAGAACTTCTGCATCGGCGAGTAGTGGCTGAAGGCCGGCAGACCGCGTTTGCCCGCCACCTGAACGACGGTCGGCGAATCCTCGGTAAAGGCGAAGACGTCGACGCCTTCGGCGATCAGCGCCTCGGTGGCTTCCTTGGCGGCCGCGGGTTTGAACCACTCGAAGATCCACTTCACGTGGACGGTAGCCTTGGGATTGACGGCCCGGACGCCGAGCGCGTACGCGCTGATGTGGCGTTTGACCTCAGGGATCGGAAACGCGCCGACGTAGCCCACCTTACCGGTCTTCGTCAGCGCGCCGGCCATCAGGCCGTTCAGGTAGTAGATCTGATAAAAGTCGGCCATGTACGTGGCCATGTTGGGCGCGCGCTTGAACCCGGAGGCGTGCGCGAAAATCTGGTTCGGGTACCGCTTCGCCGCGGCGAGCGTGCCGTCCATGAATCCAAAACTTGTCGTGAAGATGACCCGTGCGCCTTGTTGGACTAACTTGTCGATAAAGGGTTCAGCTTGGGCTTCGGGGACGCTTTCGACATAGCTGGTCTCGAGGCCCGGCACCGCCTTCTCCGCGAGCTTCCGGGCCTGATCGTGGGCGTGGGTCCAGCCGTAGTCACCGATTGGACCGACGTAGATGAAGCCGGCCTTCAGTTTCTGCTGCGCACCGCCTGGAACCGTCAAACCTGCGATCAGCGCCAGCACAGCCACAAGTATCAACCACCGCATAGAGTCCCTCCTCCGGAGTGTGTGTGCACCCTCCCCGCAAAGTCCATACGACCATCCCGCATCGGTCACCTTCAGAGGCGCGGGCGTCGGTCATCGTGCGCCACTCGTGTAGGGAATCCCCAACGCCTCGGGCGCACCCTGCCCGCGGCGGTTGCGCGCGCTGACGGCCAGCACCAGGATGGTGAAGGCAAACGGCATCATCCGCAGCGCTTCCGGGGCGACCCAGGTCTGCAATCGAAACGACAGGTAGTACAGCGCGCCAAAGAAGAGCGCACCCCCCACCGCTTTGAGAGGGTCCCACCCTGCGAAGATCGCAATGGCGATCGCGATCCACCCCATCCCGCCGGTCATCCCCTCAGTCCATGACGGGCGGTACGCGACGGAGAGAAATCCCCCGGCTACACCGGCGAGGATTCCGCCGAAGACGACGGCAACGTATCGCACGCGCGTGACATCGATGCCTAGCGCATCGACGGTCGCCGGGGACTCCCCGGTCGAACGGAGAATCAGCCCCAGCCGGGTGTGATAGAGCACGAACCACATCGCGGCAGCCAGGAGCACGCCGAGGAGCGTCAGTCCCGACACTTCCGGGACGGTGTTGAGCAGCGGGATGCCTTCGTACCCGCGGCCCAGCACGCCGGCGAGCCCCAGCCCACACATCGCCAGCGCCAACCCCGAGACGTACTGGTTGGCGCGCAGCGTGATCGACACAAATGCGTGAATCAGGGCGGCCAGCCCGCCCACGATGCCGGCCATCGCCAGACCAAGGACCGGGTTGCCCGTCGTGTGCGCAACGGCAAACGCGAGAAAGGCGCCCAGGATCATCATCCCTTCGACGCCGAGGTTGACGACGCCAGACCGCTCGGCGTAGATCTCGCCCAGCGAGGCCCACAGCAGCGGGGTGCCCACGGCCAACGCGCGAACAATCGTCGTGAGGATCAACTCGGGGATCATGGCTTTCGCACCCGGACCCGGTACTGCAACAGACGCTCGCTGCCGATCAGAAAGAACAGGATCAGCCCGTTGAAGATATCGGTGACGCGGAATGGCATCTGGAGCGTCACCTTCATCACGTCGCCGCTGGTGAAGATCAGTCCGAGTAGCAGCGCGGTGAGGATGGAGGCGGGTGGGCTGCCGCGCGCGAGCCAGGCGACGATGATCGCCGCGTAGCCGTAGCCGAGCGAGATCTGTTCGGGGGCGAGCAGCTTGTGGTGGATGCCCGCGACCTCACCGACCCCGGCCAGCCCGGCCGCGCCCGCCGAGATCATCATGGCGGCCACGGTGGTTTTTAGCGGGTCGATGCCCGCATAGCGCGCGGCGGTGGGATTCTGGCCCAGCACGCGGATCTGGAATCCGAGCACCGTGCGCCCCAAGAAGAAGGCCAGACCGCCCGCCAGCGCGAGACCTACCGCCAGGGTGGCCCAGTGGATACGCGTGCCCGGAATCAGGCCCAGCCACGCCGCCTGCGGCAGGCTGTCTGTGTAGGCGAAGCCGCGTGACTCCTGTCCCTTCCACGGCCCGTGGACGAGCCACTCCACGGCGAAGATCGCGATGTAGTTCATCATGAGGGTCGAGATGACTTCGTTCACCTCGAGACGCAGCCGTAGGAACGCCGGGAGCAGTCCCCAGGCCGCGCCCGCGACACACCCGGCCAGGAACATGACCGGAATGACCAACGGAGGCGGGAGAGGCAGGAACAGGCCGACACCGGCTGCGGCCACGGCGCCGGCGAGCAATTGACCCTCGGCGCCAAGGTTCCAGAACTGGGCCCGGAACGCGACCACCAGTCCCACGCCGCAGAGCAGCAATGGAATGGCCTGTCGCACGATCTCGGGCGCGGTGCGCGCGTCGCCCAGCGTCCCGAGGAACACGGTCGCGTAGGCTCGCGACGGGCTGACGCCAAACGCCCAGAAGATTCCCCCGGCAGAGAGAAACGCCGCCAGGATGGCGCCCGCGGACACCACCAGCGTCCATCCTCCGGTTGGCGCAGAGACCGGCTCGAACTGGATGCGGCCGATCTGTCTCATCCGCGCTGTCCCATCATCATCAATCCAATGCGCTCGCGCCCGGACTCGGCCGCGGCGTCGGCCGAGGCCACGATTCCGATGATGTCGCCCGAGAACAAGACCACGATCCGGTCGGATAACGCAAGGATCTCATCCAGATCTTCAGACACGAGCAGAATTGCCGCGCCGTGGGTCCGGTGCTGCAAGAGGAGTGTGTGGATCTGTTCTGTGGCGCTCACGTCCAACCCGGACGTCGGGTGCGCGGCCACGATGACGCCGGGGCGATCCGACAGCTCGCGGCTCAGGATCAGCTTCTGGATGTTGCCGCCGGACAGCAACCGGGCCGGCGTCGCCGGACCGGGCGTCGCGATGTCGTATTCGGCGATCATGCGGCGGGCGAACTCCGTGACCGCCTGCTGATCGATCAGCGGACCGTGCGCGAAAGGCGGGTCGCGGTGGCGTTTGAGCACCAGATTTTCTGCGACGGACATCGCCGGCACGATCCCCATGCGCAGACGGTCCTCCGGGATATGGGCGACGCCGGCGTCAGAGACCGCCCTGGCCGATCGGTTGGTGATGTCCCGACCATGGAGCAGCACCCGTCCCGACGTCGCCGTCCGCAGACCGGTGAGGACTTCGACGAGCTCGCGCTGGCCATTGCCCGCGACGCCCGCCACGCCGACGATCTCGCCTTGGCGGACCTCGAGGGAAATCCCGCGCAGCGCCGGCGGCCCGCGGTCGCCGGCGACCTCGAGTCGGTCGAGGACAAGCGCTTCTCCGTGCGGCACATACGCATCCCGCTGTAGCTGGAACTCGACGTCGCGGCCAACCATTGTTCGGGCCAGCGCCCGCTTGTCGGTGCCGGCGACCGGCTGGGTCGCGATGACGCGACCCTTCCTCAAGATGGTGACCCGGTCGGCGATGGCGTTGACCTCATCGAGCTTGTGCGAGATGAAGATCACCGAGCAGCCGTCACGGCACATCCGGCGGATGACGTCGAAGAGCCCGGAGGCTTCCTGCGGTGTGAGGACGCTGGTGGGCTCGTCGAGGATCAAGATCTGAGCCCCCCGAATCAGCGCCTTCAGGATCTCCACACGCTGCTGTTCGCTGGGCGAGAGCGCCCAGATGCGCGCGCGGGGATCGACGCTCAGCCCGTATCGCTCGCCCACGTCGCGGATGCGACGCTCAGCGCGGCGCGCGGGAAAGACGACGCCCTCCCCCGGCAGGCCCAGCACGATGTTCTCAGCGACGGTGTGGCGGCGCACCAACAGGAAATGCTGCGGGACCATGCCGATGCCTAGGGCCAGCGCGTCCCGTGGGGAACGGATGCGCACGAGTGTTCCCCGGACCCAGATCTCGCCCGCATCGGGCTGATAGAGGCCGTACAGGATGCTCATGAGCGTGGTCTTGCCGGCGCCGTTTTCGC
>CBRGMJ010000198.1:0-4370 GCA_967797525.1 uncultured bacterium
GTGGCATCCGCCATCCAGCAGACCGCGGGCATCGAGGAGGTCGTGTTTGGCGCCCCGGTCGTCGACCGGCTGGTCGCGGCGACGCGGGCTGTGCGGCTCGCCGGTGGGGCCGCCGCGGCCCTCCTGGCCGCCGCCGCGCTCTTGATCATCGTCAACACGATCCGTCTGACTGTCGCCGCGCGCCGCCAGGAAATCGAGATCATGACGCTGGTCGGCGCGACCCGCGGGTTCATCCGTTGGCCCTTCTTGATCGAAGGAGCACTACAGGGTGCCGCCGCTGCGCTTGTCACCACTGTGCTGGTTGGTGCAGGGTATGTGTTTTTGGTGACACACGTGTCGGCGTCGCTGCCGTTCCTGCCGATGCTGCCGGCGGGGACGATCCTCCCAGTGGTTCTGGCGGTGGTGTGGGCGCTCGGCATCGCCGTCGGCATCTGCGGCAGTGAGATCGGTCTGCGCCGCTATCTGACCGCATGATGCGCCGCGCCGCGCTCGGCCTGCTATTGTTGTTGGTAGCCACTGGTACAGCGACCGCCGTCCCGGCGGCGCCTAAGCCCGGCGTCAGTCCCGCGCTCCCCACCAAGAAGGAAGAGCTCGTGCGCGTGCAGCGCCGGCTCGACGCGGAGCGCGAGCGTCTGGACAAGACCCGTCGCACGGAGCGGCGACTCTCCACCGAGGTTCGACGTCTCGACCGACGGCTCGAAACGACGGCGTCGCGCCTGACGCGTCTGTCAACGGACCTCCAACGAACACGGCTGCGGGCCGAAGCCGCCGCCGGAGCCCTGGCGCGCGCCGAGATGGCGCTGGCCCGGCGGCGCACCGTCCTAGCCGGCCGGTTGCGCGACGTGAACCGATACGGCCGGGCAGGATACCTCGACGTCGTGTTGGGCGCATCCTCGTTTCCGGAGTTCGTGACACGGGCACGTCTGGTCACGGCGGTGGTACGGTCGGACGCACGGCTCATCCAGTCATACACCGAGGACCGCGACCGGGTCGCCGAACTGCGAGATGACTTGCAGACGCAGCAACGGCGGCTGCAGACGCTCGTTGACGAAACGCAGGAGCGTCGGCAGCAGCTCAGCGAGCAGATCGGCGCCAAACGAGGGGCCCTCGACGCCGTCGTCCGAGAGCGCGCCGCCGCCGAAGAGGCGGTCAAAGACCTGGAGGAGGATTCCGCCGAGCTCGAAGCGTTGATCCAGCGGCTTCAGGGCGGGGTCGGCTCCCGGGCCCGGTGGTCCATGTCGGCGGTCGCGTGGCCCCTGCGCGGTCCGATCAGATCACGATTTGGGTTCCGCCGCCACCCGATCTTCAGACTGCGTCAGTTCCACCAGGGCGTCGACATCTCTGCCTCGATGGGGAGTCCGGTCCGCGCCGCGTTTGGTGGGATGGTGTTGTATGCGGGATGGTTTGGTGGCTATGGCAAGTTGATCGTGATCGATCACGGCGACGGCTTCAGCACGCTCTACGGACACCTCTCGACCATCGATGTCGCCCCGGGCCAACAGGTCACGCGCGGCCAGGTCGTCGGCCGCGTCGGCAGCACCGGGTACAGCACCGGCCCCCATCTGCATTTTGAGATCCGGCAGCGGGGCAAACCGATCAATCCGCTCCCATGACGCCTCCCCGTTGGTGGTAATCTACTCATTGGCGATCCACAGTTCGTTGGGAGGCGATGTGTCGTGATGCGGAACCGGTTGACCACGCTGTTGCTGATCGTGGTGCTTGCCGCCGGTCTCTTTCTGGCCGGGTATGGCGTGGGGCAGCGCCGCGCGCTCGCGGGACCGGCTGATGACCGGGGATTCGACCTGCTGCGGCAGCTGCTCGTCCACGTCCGCAGGGACTTTCTGAATCCCGCCCCTGAATCGCCGAAGCTCTTCGATGGCGCTGCCAAGGGCATGCTCGAAGCATTGGGCGACCCGTACACGCGGTACATGGCCCCCGGGGTCTACAAAGAGTTCTCGTCCAACACCCAGGGCTTCTTCTTCGGGATCGGGATCTACATCGACATTCGCACGGAACACCTGATCGTGGTGCAACCCATCGAAGGCACCCCGGCGCACAAGGCGGGGCTGCGCGCCGGAGACCGCATCCGCAATATCAACGGTGTGGCCACTGACGGCATGTCGCTGCAGGAAGCCGTGACGCGTATCCGCGGGCCGGCCGGCACAAAGGTCACGCTCAAGATCGGGCGGCCGGAGCAGACGTTTGACGTTGAGATCACGCGTGCGCGTATCGAGGTCATCACCGTTCAGGGTCCCGGCGTTCTGGAAGAGGCGGTGCGCAAGCAGTTGACCGCGGAGCGCATCGGGTACGTTCGCATCTTTACCTTCAACGAGCAGACGGCGCGAGAGTCACTGGCTGAGTTCGACCGGCAGATTGCCGACGGCGCCCGCGGGTTGATCATCGATCTGCGCAGCAACGGCGGCGGGTTGCTCGACGTCTGCGTGCAAGTGGCCGACCGGCTGATCGGATCGGGCAAGCCCATCCTGCACATTGTCGCGAGGGACGGCAGCCGGACCTCCGAACGGGCCAGGTCGGGCGCCAAGATCGCCATTCCGATCGTGGTGCTCGTGAACGAGTACAGCGCCAGCGCCTCAGAGATCCTCACCGGTGCCCTCAAGGATTCGGCGGGGGCCACGGTGGTCGGTCAGAAGACGTTTGGCAAGGGTGTGATTCAGTCGGTGTACTCTCTGCCCGGCGGAGGCGGGGCGGCCATTACGACCGCGAAGTATCTGACCCCGGCCGATCACGACATCCACGGTAAGGGCATCACACCCGACGTCCCGGCCGGTGACAAGCTCGAAGGGAAGTCAGAGGCCGAGATCAAGAAGATCGACGCGGCACAACTCTCGCGTGGAATCGACGTGCTGAAACAGCGCATTACGCAGCGGCGGTGACCGTGGGGCGACGGTCGGGACGCCGCACGACGCGCGACCATACGGTCGCGGCCTTCATCCTCGTCGCGGTGGTCGCGTTTGCGACCGGCTGGTGGCTGGCGTTGCAGCACCAGAAGCACTCGGGCGGCGCGCCGCCCGCTCGCGCACCGCAACGGGTCACCCCGCCTGAGGCCGTGCGTCCCTCGGCCCGCTCACGCGCCGCCGGTCCCTCTCCGGCGCAACCCGAGGCGCCGCGCGCCGAGCCTTCGGCCCAACCTGTGGCAAGCCCCGTGGATCCGTCGGCGCCGCGTCTCGCCATCATCTTTGACGACGCAGGCGGTAGTCTCGCACACGTGGAAGACATCATCGCGATCGGCCGGCCGGTGACAGTGGCGATCTTGCCCCACCTGGCATACTCGGCCGAGGTCGCGCGGCGCACCAGGGCCGCAGGGTTGGAGGTGCTCTTGCACCTGCCGGTGGAACCCGAGGATGATACCAAGGCGATGGGACCTGGGGGCGTCATGACGGCGATGGAGGACGCCGAGATCCGCGCTGTGGTCCGCTCGGACCTCGACTCCGTCCCGGGTGCCGTAGGTATCAACAACCACATGGGGTCGAAAGGCACGGCCGACTACCGCGTGATGCGCGTCATCCTCGATGTCGTGCGTGGCCTGGGTATGTTCTTTGTCGACAGCGTCACGACCCCGCGCACCATCGTGGCTCCCGTCGCCGAGGAGATAGGGGTGCGTACGGCCGCGCGCGCGGTGTTCCTGGACAACGAGAATGACGAGACCGCGATCCGCCGCCAGGTGGTTCGCGCGATGACCGTGGCACGGGAGCGCGGGAGCGCGATCGCGATCGGGCACGCGCAGCGGCTGACCCCACGGGTGGTGTTGGCCATGCTCCCCGAGTTCGACCGGGCGGGCGTGGTGCTGGTGCCGGTGTCGACGCTGGTGAAGTGAGCGGGAGAGGAGCGGTGGCGTCATGAGCGCACAGGCTATGGTGATGGCTCCAAAGGAAGATCCGTGGGACTCGGCTCTCCAGCAGTTCGATCGGGCTGCCGATCACCTGCCGATCAAGCGCGGTATCCGCGAATTCCTCGCGTACCCCAAGCGGGAATTGACCGTGCATTTCCCGGTGAAGATGGACGACGAATCCGTCCGCATCTTCACCGGCTACCGCATACACCACAGCACCGTCCTCGGGCCGACGAAAGGCGGTATCCGGTACCACCAGGACGTCACCCTCAATGAGATCCGCGCCCTCGCGATGCTGATGTCCTGGAAGTGCGCGGTCGTAGGTCTGCCCTATGGAGGGGCCAAGGGCGGCGTCGTGGTCAATCCCAAAGGCCTCTCGCAAAACGAACTGGAGCACCTCACCCGCCGATACGCGACCGAGATCTCAATCTTGATGAGCCCGGAGGGTGATATCCCGGCGCCCGACGTCGGGACGAACCCCCAGGTCATGGCGTGGATCATGGACACCTACAGCATGCAT
>CBRGMJ010000199.1:0-4361 GCA_967797525.1 uncultured bacterium
GCGACGGTTCTCCACGGGCCAAAGCGGTTCTCTGCGACACTGACGTCTGGATGCGCCTTGCAACGTCATAAAATAGTGCGCGCGCTCTGAGTGCTTCGGGTTCCGTCAGCCAGGGTTGCGGAGCGCCGAAGAAGAACCCCGAGAGCCAATAGCCGGCGAGCAGCAACGCGGCCGGAGCCACGAGCTGCACCCAAAAAGCGTTGAGCGTGGCGACGCCAAACGCGATGAGGGCATACGCCGCGCACGCGACCACCGCGATCGGGCTTGCCGCGCCGGCGCTCGCGCTTGGGTGTGGGCGAGCGGAGACACCCCTGAGGCCGATCGCAGTCAATGTCAAGAAGACGCCATATCCGCCCGCAATCCAACCCCACGGTGCCATTGCTCAGTAATGTGCGGTTTCTTCGCTGAAAGGCTCACGTCGGTGTCGGGGTCGGCTTCGGCGCTCGCCAAAACTGGACCACTTCTGCTCACCAGACGTGACCCGGCTTGCGATCACGATTTGAGATCACGATTGAGATCAGGATTGCGTGAGGGCGCTGCGAAGCGAGGTTTGTCCATTCTGTGTCTTTCCAGGAACGAGATGGAGGGGCTGTGGACGCTCGTGGGAAACCGCGTTCTGTGCGGTTTTCCAAGCAGCGGTGGACGCGTTTTGTGCGTCCATGGCTGCGTCAGCGTCCATAGCCAGGGGACGGCTGGGGTCGCGGTCAGCCTTGTGGATCGCGCAGTGAGGGACCGTCGATACGGATCGTGTGGCATTGATGGCGGAGGCGACTGAGGAGCGCGTCGACCAGGGCTTTGTTGCCGAGAAACGTCTGCCACTCGGGGTAGTCCAAGTTGGTCGTGATGATCGTGGGTCGTCGGCGGTAGCGTTCCTCCATCAGCTTGAAAAAGATGTTCGTCTGTTCGGGTTTCAGATTGAGGTACCCGAGCTCGTCGATGTGCAAGACGTCGATCCGGATGAGCGTATTGAGGAGGCGGCGCGTCGACCGATCGGCGAGCGAGGCATACATCTCGTCGAAGAGATCTTGCGCACGCACGAAGCGGCCGCGATGCCCGTTTTGAATCGCTTTCAAGAGGAGGCCGGAGGCGAGCCCCGTCTTGCCGACGCCGGTGGGCCCAATGAAGACGAGGTTCTCGGCTTTGGCGACAAACTCGAGTTCCGCGAGGCCACGAATCTGCTTCGCGTTGACACTGGGCTGTCGTTTGTAGGGAAAGGATTCGATCGTCCACTGCTCGGGCAGCTTCGCCTGCTTGATCCGCCAGGCCAGCGCCGTCTCGTGCCGGTGATGGGCCTGCGCCCGCAAGAGTCGGGCGAGGAAGGTCCCATAGGACAGCTGGTGCTTCTCCGCATGCGCCAGTTCGTCGTCGACGATCGCCGCGATCTTCTTGAGATGCAGCTGCCGGAGGAGTTGCTCGATGTCGTCGGTCATGACCGGGGCTCCCCGTCGTCGTCCGCGAGGATGAAATACTCCTTGGCGATGACGCGCAACGTCAGGCGTTCGAGGCGATCGAGATCGAAGAGGCCGTAGTGGTCGGCGAGCGTGACGGCCTGGAGAAACGCGGCGCGCGGGTACTCCCGATACAACGCGAGCAGGCGCCGCAACGCCAGCGTGCCGCGGCCCGCACTCCGCTGTTTCAGCGCGGCAGCATAGGCGGGCACGGGCGGATCGGCCTGGGCGAGCGCGTGGTCCTCGGGTGATGGCTGGGCGCTCGGGCGGGCGCCGCGCGGGGGGCGATGCTCGGGCACCGTCACCCGCGTGACGGTCCGGCCGAGGACCTTCGCGTGCGACGCGACCAGCCGGGGTCCGTGGTAGACCTCGATCCGATCTTTGGTTTCCCGGACTTCAATCTGCCGCCCGATCAGGAGATAGGGGACCGAGTAGCGGTGGCCGTGCACATTGACGTAGCCCTCGACATCGACGAGCCGGTGATGGAGCGCGTAGACCTCCGGGACAAAGAGCGGGAGCGGGCGCAGGTGCGCGCGTTCGGCGGCGAAGAGCTCCCGCGGACT
The DNA here is from genome assembly GCA_967797525.1 of uncultured bacterium. Classification (GTDB taxonomy): domain Bacteria; phylum Sysuimicrobiota; class Sysuimicrobiia; order Sysuimicrobiales; family Humicultoraceae; genus JBGPNN01. The sequence continues at coordinate 2,012 of CBRGMJ010000199.1, forward strand.
GGCATGCAGGTGCCGCTTGGGGGTGGCATTCACCTTGTCGCAGAAGGTCCGCGCCTGCGCGTTCAGATCGCGGAGGTCAGCAAACGTGCGCCCGGCGAGGAAGTTGTGCTCGATGAAATGAAAGGGGCGCTCGACCCGCGCCGAGCGGTTCGCATCCCCCTTTTCGTGCGCGCGAAAGACGAAGCCGAAGCGCTCCGCGAAGGCCGCCATCTCGGGCGCGGGCACCATGCGGGCGCCGGTGCCGGAGGCGACGACCACGTGGGTGTTATCGATCATGCACGTCGCCGCCGTACCGGTCAGATACTCCAGCGCGTCGGTCAGGAAGACCTTGCAGGCAAAACGATTGAAGACCGGACACGCCTGGAAGAAGAGCAGGCGCGAGTAGCAGAGCACGAGCGACGCCGTTTCGATGCGCTGCTCGACACCGCCGATCGCGGCGCGGTGCGGCGAGGTGTCGTGCTGCATCTCCTGCCCCGGCGGGAAATCGTAGTGGCCGACCGGCGCCGGCGGGGCGTGCCCGATCGCATGCCGCCGGCAGTAGGCCGTCAGCGCGGGGTAGGAGATCGTCACGCCCTGCGCGACGAGCTCCTCGTGGACGCGCACCAAATTGCCGCGGCAGCGATCGACCCACTCGCGGATCTGATCGCGGTACGGCTCCGCTTTCTCGGGGCGTTCAATCCGCGGCACCGTGGGACTGCCGGACGTCAGCACCCTCCGGACCGTCCCGCGAGAGATCTGCAGGGCCCGGGCAATCTGCCGGATCCCGTGGCCCTTGGCCTGTAGGCTCAAAATCGCCGAGCGCAGTCCCTGATCGAGCATCGCGGAGCTCCTTCTCACACTGTCGTTGCAGATCGCCGAAGTCCGTCTGGACCTGGTCAAAGAGCCGCCAGGCGCGCGCGCGCGCCGGCGGGAGTAGTCCGCCGCCGTGCTGGAGGCGACGATGGGCGCGTCGCGCGACGGCGCCCAGGATGTGGAGATCCGTGATCAACGCCTCCGGCGCGGAGACGTCGGGACGGACGGGCGCGCCCGGCGCGTCGTCCGTGACGCGCAGCACGAGTAACGGATCGGTCAGGACCAGCGCACGCGTGGCGTCGGGACCGGTGACATAGACCTGATAGAGCCGTCCGATTTGGCGAGTGCTCAGCCCGTGCGGCGCGATCGCGTCCACGAGACGCAGACAATCGGCGGCGTTGGCGCGCGCCAACGGGACGAGGTATTTCATGGCCGCATGCGCGACCAGCGCGCCGTCGCGCACGTGCTGCTGAATCGGCGCGGGGAGCGTGCGCACCAGACTCAGGCGCCGCGACACCCAGCTGACACTCCGGTCGAAACGCCGCGCCAGATGCTCCAACGACAGACCGTGATCCTCGTGCAGCGTGCGCAGCAGCCACCCTTGCTCGAGCGCGCTGTCGGTCGCGTCGGTGTGCAATACCTGGCGGAAGATCAGCGCCTCCGGCTCGGGCATCTCCCACACGACGGCGGTCACGGTGTCGCGGTGCAGGCGACGCAAGCAGCGGACGCGCTTGTGACCATCCACGACGACATGCGTCGCGGCCGTGGTCACCACCACAATCGGGGTCTGCTGTCCGGCGTCGGCCAACGACGCCAAGAGCCGGCGCTCGCGCGCCGGTTGGCGTACGCGCAGCCGCTCATAGCGCAAATCCAGTTGATGAAATTCCAACGCCACAGTCCCGTCCATTCGACGGGGGTGACTCTGCCACCGCGCTGATCACGTCTTGCAGGCGGTCCGGGGGAAGTCGGACGCGAAGTCCCGCCGGGTCAATCACTTGACCGGCCTACTGGTCTTGCGCGGCTCACGGGGGAAGTCGGACGGGTTCCCCTGTGGAATCAAGCACTTGGGCCGTCTTCTGGTCTTGCGCGGCGACCAGCAAGACTCGACCGAGATGCCCGAGGAAATCAGTGCCGGCGACGCCGAATTCCTCCTGGGCGAGATCCCACGGCAGCTGCGAGAGGGGTGGCGGGAGCACTAACGGCAGGACGCCGCCCTGGGCTTCGTCAGCCCTGGCCCGGCGGTGCTGGACGCGATGGGCGATGAAGTAGTCGGGATTACGGCGACGCCACGAGGCCTGCGTCTTCGCCCGGCGAGCGATCTGACAGGCCGACGCCGCACACGCGCGCTGGCGACGACCGACGCGGCGGTCCGGCACAAACCACCGACGGCAGATGCAGCAGGGCCGCTTCGTGAGCATCCGGAGATGCTCGCGTCATCGGCGGGAACTCAGGGTGGTCCACTTTTGGCGAGTAACCCTGGGTCAATTCTGGCGAGCGCTGAAGGGGCGAGGTGCAGCCGCACCGAGTGCGGTACTACTTGGAGCGGCGGGACCCCGAG
>CBRGMJ010000200.1:0-4336 GCA_967797525.1 uncultured bacterium
CCTGGCGCGCCCGGGCATCGACGTCGAGATCGAAGCCGTCGCCTACCCGGCGAAGGCCGCAGGCGCGGCGGCGAAGACGCGGGCGAAGACCCGTGCGAAGAAGAGCGGCGCTAGGCGGAAGGCGGCGCGGCCGGCTCGAGGGCGTCGCGGGCGATAGCCGCAAGGACCGCGACAAACTCGGGCGACGCGTTCAGCGAGTCGGTTCTGATAAGACGCATTCCTAATTCGTTGGCCAGCCCGCGCGCTTCGACGTCGAGGTCGTAGAGCACCTCCAGGTGATCGGCCACGAAGCCGATCGGACAGACGGCCACGTCGTGCACGTCCTTGGCGCGCAGGTCCCGCAGCGCATCGAGCACGTCCGGGCCCAGCCATGCCTCCCCCGTCGCGCTCGCGCTCTGAAACGCAAATGACCAGCGCGTGACGCCCGCGGCTTCGGCCACCGCTTTCGACGACTCGACCAGTTGCAGGGGATAGGGATCCTGGAATTCGACGATGCGCTTGGGCAGGCTGTGGGCGGTGAAGACGACGTGCGCCTTCGGCGCGTGTGCCTGCGGCACGTGCGCTCCGCGTGACCCATCGAAACGGCCCAGCGCCTCGCGTACGCGCCCGGCGAGCGCCGTGATCAAGACGGGATGCAGGTGCCACGACTCGACGAAACGCAGTTGGGGTCCCCCGAGCCGTGCGATGGCTTCTTTGGCGGTCTTGATGTACACGCCGACGCTCATCCGCGAGTAGTGTGGGGCCAGCACGATCGCCGCGCCCCCGGTCACGCCGTCGGCCAGCATCCGCTCGACCGTCGCCTCGATGAATGGGTGCCAGTGTTTCATCCCCACGTAGACAGGGACGCCTGAGGCCGCCCGCAGCGCCTCGGCCACCGCGCGCGTGATCTCGAGCAACGGCGACGACCCGCCGATCGCGTCGTACCGGGCTGCTAGGTCGGCGATCTTCTCGGGGCTGGGTGTCCGGCCACCACGGATGTGCGTGTAGTATGGCGCGATGTCGGCGGGGCCCGCGGGCGTGCCATAGGCCATCAACAGGATGGCGTTCGACGTGCGATGCGGTCCCGAGGGACTCATGCGCTGAGAATCTCCTGCGCGACGTCTTTCATCGGGCGGCGCTGATCGCGGCTGGCTTTCTGAATCTTCTTGAACGCATCGGCTTCTGAGAGCCCTTCGCGTGCCATCAAAACACCCTTGGCGCGCTCGATCAGCTTACGGGTCTCCAGCGCGTCTTCGAGATCTCTGATCTCGCCCGACAGCGTGCTCATCGTCCGGAAGTGGGTCATCGCCATCTCGATCGTCGGGATCAGGTCGGCCTCTTTGATCGGCTTCACCAGGTAGGCCATCACCCCGAGTTGCTTCGCGCGGTCGACGTAGTCGCGGTCGCCATAGGCGCTCAAGATCACAATGGGCCGCGGGCCGCCCGCGAGCAGCTGCTGCGCGACGGCCAGGCCGTCGAGTTCGGGCATCTTGAGATCCAAAAAGATCAGGTCGGGGTCGAGCTTGCGGATGAGGTCGAGCGTCCGGCGACCGTCGCCCGCCTCGCCCACGACCTGGTAACCGGCCTCGCCGAGCATGGCACGCAGCCCCATGCGGATCAGGGCTTCGTCGTCGGCGATGACGACGCGGACTTTCGGCATCAACGCGCCGGCGGCCTCAACGCGTCACCCCCGGCGCCACGTCCCTGACGCGCGGCACCGCCATGGTGGCCCGCGTCCCCGCCCCGTGGCCCGCGCCCAGATCGAACCTGCCCTTCAAGTCCTCGGTGGCCAGCGCCCGGACGATCTTGAGACCGAGATTATCGGTCGACAGCGGATCGGTCCCGCTCGGGACCCCAACGCCGTCGTCGGCGACCTCTACGGTCCACTCGCGCTCGGTCTGCCCGAGCACGATGCGGATGCGTCCCTCGGCGCGGCCGGGAAACGCGTGCTCAAGCGCATTCTGCACCAGCTCGGTGACCGCGAGCGCGACCGACGTGGCCTGCTGCGAGGGCATGTACAGCTCGTCGCCCTCGATGGCGACGGCGACGCGCAGCGGCGGCCGGGCCATGGTTTGGGTGACCGTCTGGGTGACCTTCTCGAGCAGCTCCCGCACGTTGATGAGCCGGAACCCTTCGACCGAGAGGATCTCGTGGACTGCGGCGATGCTCAGGATCCGGTTGATGGTCTCGGTGAGGACTTCTCGGCCTGAGACCTCACGATCGTCGCGCAGCTGCAGCCGCAACAGCATGGCGATCGTTTGGAGGTTGTTCTTCACGCGGTGATGCATTTCACGCACGACCGCCGAGCGCACGATCAGCGACGAGTTCTCGATGGCCAGCGCGGTCTGGTTGGCCAACGTCGAGAGCAGCGAGATTTCGTCGGCCGTGAACTGGTGCGTGTGGTCCTTGTACAGGTTGAAGACGCCGATGATCTTGTCACGCACCGCCAGCGGCACGGCCAGCAGCGCCCGGAGTCCTTCTTCGCGCGCCATGTCCTTGTGCAGGAAGCGCGGATCGTCGAGGACGTCCGCGACCGCCAGCGGCCGTCCGGTCTGCGCCACGAGCCCCACGATGCCTTCGCCGGCGCGCAGGCTGGGCCGGCTCTGGTATCGCTCGCCGGCCCGGTGCGACGCGGTGAGCACGAGCTCGCCCGTCTGCTCGTCGAGTAGCATGAGCGAGCACAGCCGGGCGTCCAGCATCCGGCTGGCCATCTCGACGATCAGGCGGAGGATCTCCTCGAGATACAACGGCGAGGTGATCGTCTTGCTGGCCTCGGCCAGCGTCGAGAGCTCCATGATTTGGCGGCGCATGTTGTCGTAGAGCGCCGCCTTCTCGATCGCCCCCGCCGCCAGGTCGGCGATAATGCCGAGCAACTCGACCTCGTCGACCCCGTATTCGTGCATCGCGGTCGTCTGGACGTTCATCGCCCCGATGGTCTTGCCGGCGGTCCGCAGCGGCACGGCCAGGAGCGAGCGAAAGGCTTACTCGCGGGTGCCGGGCACGTAGACGAACCGGGGATCGCTGGCGGCGTCACTGCTGAAGACCGGCTGGCCATGCCGGCCGGCGTACCCGGTCAGACCCTCGCCAAAGCGCAGCCGGGCGCGTCCGATCGATTCGGCGGCCAGACCCGTCGTCGCCCGCAAGACGAGATACTCGCCGGCCGGGTCGAGCAGATAGATCGAGCACGAATCCATACCCATCACTTCGGCCGTTTTCCCGGTGATGAGCTGGAGGGTCGAATCGAGGTCAAGCGCCGCGCTGATCGCCTGGCTGATCTCGCGCAGCGCCGCGATCTCGGCTTCTTTGCGTTCGAGACGATCGCGCGCCGGTCGCACGGCACCCACGGAGACTAGCGGGTCCGGGTCAGTTTGAGCTGGGCGCCGGGTCCAACCCCGTGTTTCTTGAAGAACCCCTGGTTGACCTCGAGCGCATAGCGGTAGGCCGCGCTGGGTTCGTAGATCGGCCACGGGCCCGCCTGTGGATCGGCGGGAACGGCCATGTCGACGACCTCGAGCAGACGCCAGGTCTTGTCAACGAAACCAATCGAGAGGGGGATGAGCGTGTTCTTCATCCAAAATCCCCACTTGGCGTCTTCCTCGAACACGAAGAGCATCCCGGCCTGATCGGGCAGCGACTTTCGGTTCATCAATCCGTACGAACGGGTTTCGGTGGTCTCGGCGATCTCGACGGTCATCAACACGCGGCGCTCGTTCTGCGTGACGGTCACCGTGCCGCGGCCAAACTGCGGGGGGGGCGGCTGTGAGGTCGCCGGGGCGCCTAAGGCGGACAGCGTCGCTATGCCGGTTGCCACGAGCATTGCGAGAATGAACACGGTATGTGGCTTCACGCGCAAGAAATCTCCTCTGCGGGGCGCGGTCGTCATGCCATTCTAGCATGGTCCAATCTACGTTGCCCCACTGCGCGCAGTTCCCCGATTCGTGACATGCAGGCCCTTGAAGGGCGCGTGGACGTTGTCGCCGAAACGGACGGCGAGAAGCATCTCAAGATGCCATGAGGGTGTCCTTGGACGCAGGGGCGTGTCGTGGTTTGTGATGTTCTGGTCGTCGGCGCCGGTCCGGCCGGCTCGACCGCGGCCCGGACGTGCGCCTCGCTGGGTCTCCGCACGATCCTGCTGGAGGAGCATCCCGAGGTCGGCTGTCCGACCCATTGCACTGGCAAGCTCTCGCTCCACGGCTTCGAGCGATTCGACATCCCGGCGTCGCTCATCCAGACGACGCTGCGGGCCGCCCGCCTCTACGCGCCCGACGGCACCGTCGCAGGCGTGCGCCGGCCGGTTGCCGACTCACACGTTGTCGATCGCGATCCCTTTGACCGTTTTCTCGCACACCGGGCCTCA
>CBRGMJ010000201.1:0-4334 GCA_967797525.1 uncultured bacterium
GACGCCTACACGGCTGTCAGCGTCGGCTACGCGCGCGCGGCGGTGCGGGGCAACACGCCGCTCTCCATCGACGTGGTCGACCCCGCCGATACCATCAGTGTTGGGGTGGCGCGCGCGGTTCCGTCCAAGTACCGTTTGTCCGCAACGGTCGCGCACAATACCGCCCTCGCCGAAACGGTCTACCAGGGGGCGCTGTTCGTCGTCGGGGGGCGGCGTTTGGAGTTCGGGGTCGAGGCCCAGTACAATACGCGGCTCACCATCTTTGAAGTCCTCGACCTCACCGTCCGCGTGATCTGCGATTGTGTCGATGTGGTGCTCCGGTATCGAGCCTCTCGGGGCGAGGTGTCCTTCGAGGTGGGGCTGATGGATTTCCCACCCCGGCCCGCGCCTTTCGTCTCCCGGCAGGTGCCGCCGCCGGCCGGGCTGCCCGAACGCTGATGATCTCCCCGGAGATCTTTCGCGAATATGATATCCGTGGGGTGGTCGGTACCGACCTGACGCCCGAGATCGCCCGTCAGATTGCGCGCGCGTATGCGGCGACGCTGGCAACACCGGGCGCGCAGGTCATCCTCGGCCGCGACAACCGCGAGCACTCACCGCTGCTGGCGGCCGCCGCGGCGGAGGGGCTGACCGGCTCCGGATACGATGTCGTGGACATCGGGACCGTGATCACACCGACGTTCTACTTCGCCCGGGTGCATTGGGGAATCGACGGCGGCATGATGGTGACCGCCAGTCACAACCCTTCCGAATTCAACGGGTTCAAGCTGGCGGGGGGCTTTGGCACGCTGTATGGGGAGCAGATCCAGGCGGTCAGGCGGCGCGCGGAGACCGGCCCCTTCCAGGACGGCCGCGGACGTCCCGCGACCCGTGAGGTGACCGGCGCGTACATGGCGATGCTGCGCGAGAAAATTCGCCTTGGCCCCCGCCGCCTGCGCGTGGCGGTCGATTGCGGCAACGGCACCGCCAGTTTGGTGGGGCCCGAGGTCTTGAGGGCCTGGGGCGTCGACGTCGTGCCGCTGTACTGCGAGTCAGACCCCCGATTTCCCCACCATCACCCCGATCCGGTCGACCCGCACAATCTGACCGATTTGATCGACGTAGTGCGCCGCGAGCGCTGCGACGTGGGCATCGGGTTCGACGGCGACGGCGATCGGATCGGGGTAGTAGACGATCGCGGCGAGATCGTCTGGGGCGATCTGCTGATGATCCTCTACTGGAAGGAAATCCTGCCAAAACATCCCGGCGCGCAGGTGATCGTCGAGGTGAAGTGCTCGCAGGCCCTGGTGGAGGCGGTGCGCCGGATGGGCGGCCGTCCCTTTTTCTACCGGACGGGGCATTCACTCATCAAGGCCAAGATGCGCGAGATCGGTGCGGTCTTTACGGGCGAGATGTCCGGCCACATGTTCTTCGCCGACGAATACTACGGGTACGATGACGCGGTCTACGCGGCGGGGCGGCTGCTCCGCACGTTGTCCAACACGGACAAGCCGCTCTCGGCGTTGTTCGCCGACGTGCCCCGGTACCCCGCGACACCCGAAGTGCGGGTACCGTGTCCGGACGACCGGAAGTTCGACGTCGTGGCGGCGCTCGTCGAGGAGTTCAAGCGCGATCACGATGTGATCGACGTGGACGGCGCGCGGGTGCTCTTCAACGACGGGTGGGGGTTGGTGCGGGCCAGCAATACGCAGCCGGCGCTGGTCGTGCGGGCCGAGGCAAAGACGGAGACCGGATTGTCTCACATCAAGGCGGTACTGGAGTCCGTTCTCGGCCGGTATCCCGACGTTGGCCGCATCGCCTGGTGAGGTTGACCGACGTCTCAGGGGAGGCTTGAATGCCGGGGCTGTCGCGTGTACTGGTCACGGGTGGAGCGGGGTTCCTGGGGAGCCATCTCTGCGACCGGCTGATCGCGCGCGGGTGGGAGGTCTTCAGCGTGGACAATCTCCTCACGGGCCGCGAGGAGAACATCGCCCACTTGCTCGGGCACCCCAAATTCCGGTTTGTCCGGCACGACCTGTGTGAACCGCTGGCCGTTGATGGTCCGCTGGATGCGGTGCTGCACTTTGCATCTCCCGCGAGCCCCAAAGACTACCTCGAGTTGCCAATCCATACACTGAGGGTGGGTGCCTACGGCACGCACAACGCCCTCGGCCTTGCGCGGGCGAAAGGGGCGAGGTTCTTGTTAGCGAGCACGTCCGAGGTCTATGGAGATCCGTTGGTCAATCCGCAAGAAGAGACGTACTGGGGCAACGTGAACCCGATTAGCCCGCGCGGCGTGTACGATGAGGCGAAGCGGTTTGCCGAGGCGATCACGATGGCGTACCATCGCTACCATGGCCTCGATACGCGCATTGTGCGGATCTTCAACACCTTCGGTCCCCGTATGCGGCCGAAGGACGGTCGCGTGATTTCGACGTTCATCGTGCAGGCGCTCCGTGGTGCGCCGCTCACCGTCCAGGGTGACGGGACGCAGACGCGCAGCTTTTGCTATCTTGATGATATGATTGCGGGGGTCCTGGCGATGGTGGATCTGCCGTCCGACCGGTCCCCCGACCAGCGGATGGATCGGTCGTTCCTATACACGAGTCGGGAAGCCGAAGACTCGACGCACAATCCTATCAATCTTGGCAACCCTGACGAGCGAAGCGTCCTCGACGTCGCGCACATGATCCTGGCGGCCGCCGGTAGCCAGAGCCCATTGCGGTTCCTGCCGAGACCCGTCGACGACCCGCGTGTCCGACGGCCGGACATCTCCCGCGCGGTCCGGCTGCTGGGCTGGACGCCGCACGTTCCCTTAGAGGATGGGATCCGTCGCACGGTCGAGTATTTCCGGGGGCTGGCCGCGCAGGGCCTGCTCGACCAGTCCGAAGTGGCGCGCGAGGCGTGATCCTCTCATGAGTGCGACCAGGCCGAAAGCACTAATCACCGGCGTCACGGGACAGGACGGCTCCTACCTGACGGAGTTACTGCTGGCCCACGGGTATGAGGTGCATGGGGTCATCCGCCGTGCTTCCACGTTCAACACCGATCGCATCGATCATCTCTACCGCGACCCCCATGATCCTGAGGCGCGTCTCCATCTCCACTATGGCGATCTGACCGATAGCAGCGGGCTACGGGTGCTGTTGGAGCGCGTTCATCCCGATCAGGTCTACAACTTGGGTGCCCAGTCCCACGTGCGCGTCTCGTTCGATCAGCCGGAGTACACAGCGGATGTGGATGCATTGGGGACGCTGCGGCTGCTCGAGGCCGTGCGCGACTATCGGGCGCGCACTGAGCGGGATGTCCGATTCTACCAGGCGGGATCGTCGGAGATGTTCGGGGCGTCGCCGCCCCCGCAGAGCGAGCGTACGCCGTTTCATCCTAGGAGCCCCTACGGCGTGGCGAAGGCGTTTGCGCACTGGCAGACGGTGAACTACCGTGAGGCGTACGGGTTGTTCGCCGCAAACGGGATTCTCTTCAACCACGAAAGTGAGCGACGGGGCGAGACGTTCGTGACGCGAAAGATCACCCGAGCCGCCACGCGCATCAGCCTGGGGCTGCAGTCGCGACTGTTTCTGGGGAATCTCGACGCCCGGCGTGACTGGGGGTTCGCCGGAGACTACGTCGAAGCGATGTGGTTGATCCTCCAGCGCCGTGAACCCGAGGACTTCGTCATCGCGACCGGCGAGTCGCGGTCGGTGCGGGAGTTCCTCGACGCGGTCTTCAGGCTGCTGAATCTCGAGTGGGAGAAGTACGTGGCCGTCGATCCCCGGTACTTCCGGCCCGCGGAGATCGACCAACTGCAAGGCGATGCGTCCAAGGCCGGTCAGGTCCTCGGGTGGCGGCCTCGCGTATCCTTCGACGACCTGGTGCGCCGAATGGTCGACCACGACATGGAACTGGCCCGCGCCGAGCGGACGCTACGGGATGCCGGACATCGCACGGGACCGCGGGGGCCCAGCCGTGGCTAACTGGCGCGGCCGGCGGGTGGTCGTCACCGGAGGCGCAGGATTCCTTGGGTCGGTCCTCGCCGACCGGCTGCGCGACACCGGCGCCGAGGTATTCGTTCCTCAGCGCGCCGACTACGACCTGACCGATCCGGCCGCATCTGCCCGCGTGTTCACCGACGCCCGGCCGGACGTGGTTTTCCACCTGGCCGCCGCCGTCGGCGGCATCGGGGCGAACCGCGCGAACCCCGGGCAGTTCTTCTACGAGAACATGGCCATGGGCTTGAACATGGTGGAGCAGGCCCGGCGATACGGCAGGTCGGAGAAGCTCGTGATTGTCGGGACGACCTGCTCCTATCCTGGGGAAGCGCCTGTGCCGTTCAAGGAGGCGGATCTCTGGAGCGG
>CBRGMJ010000202.1:0-4310 GCA_967797525.1 uncultured bacterium
CCAGCAGAAGATCGAGGCGCTCGAAGAGATGCTGTCCACCATCCCCAAGCACAAAGGCACCGAGAAGATGCAGGCCGACCTCAAGCGCCGGATCGCCAAATTCCGTCAGGAAACGCAGCGGCGTAAAGGGGCGGCGCGCGCGCGTCCGTTCTATCACGTTGAGCGTGAAGGGGCCGGTCAGATCGCACTGGTGGGCGCGCCAAACAGCGGGAAGTCGTCGCTGCTCGCGGCGCTGACAAACGCCGAGCCCGAGATCGGCGACTACCCGTTTACCACGCGCGTCCCGCTCTCCGGTATGGCCCCATTCGAGGACGTCCAGGTGCAGTTGATCGATCTCCCACCGGTCAGCCCCGAGATGACCGAAGGCTGGTTCTATGCCATCATCCGAGGCGCCGACGGGGCGCTCGTGGTGGTGGATCTGGCCGACCCCGACATGCTGGCGTCGACGGAGCAGGTACTCCAGCTGCTGGCGACCGCCGGCGTCGAGTTGATTTCCCCCGACCGGGTCCGCGGCGGGCCGCGGGAAGTGCCGGCGGTTTTCGTTGCGGCAAAACTCGATGCGCCGCACGCCGCCGACACCCTGGAGATCTTCAAGGAGTTCTACGGCAGCCGTCTACCCGTGCTGCCCATCTCGGCGCGTGAGGACGTCAATCTGTTGCCGTTACGCCGCACGACCTTCGACATGCTCAAAGTGATCCGGATCTACAGCAAGAAGCCCGGCAAGAAAGCCGACACCCAGGTGCCGTACATTCTCAAACGCGGCACGCCGGTGCTCGAAGCCGCGGGGGTCGTGCACAAGGACTTCGTGCACCGTCTCAAATACGCGCGGTTGTGGCGTGACGGGCGAATCGAGGGTCAGATGGTCGGCCGCGAGCACGTCCTCGAAGACGGCGACATCCTGGAGCTGCACGCCTAGAAATCTCCGCGGGGCGCCATGCCTTCGCGGCCCCGCGGACCCTTTTGTCCTACGCTGTTGATGTTTACATCGGGAGGTTCGTCTGTCCGGGCCGCGGCGCCTGCTGCCAGAGGTAGAGCACGACGCCCTGGTTGTCTGCGAACTTCACCCACCAGCCCATGTTGGGGATTTCCGACTTCTTGGAGAGCACTTTGCCCCGAGCCTTCTTGATCTGCTTGCTCTTGGCCTCGATGTCCTCGACCCCGATGTAGATATTGACCGCGGGCTTTGTCGGGACTTTCTTCACCTTCGTCAAACCACCGCCGAGAGTGCCCCCCGGGGTCTTAAACATTGCGTACTCCTTGCCGAAATCCTCAAACGTCCAGCCGAACACTGTTCCGTAGAATGTCTTGGCGCGCTTGATGTCCTTGACCGGAATCTCCAAATGGACGATGTCGTGCACCCGTGCCACCTCCTCGTGTGTTGATCAGACGCATCTTCTTGGCTCCGAGGAGGGTTCGGGGAGCGGCCGGTGGCTTCCTTGCCGGTGGGACGCCTGCTGCCGCGAGGTCGCCTACTGCAGGAAACCCCTGAGATGGTGGAAGAGCGTGATGATGAGTTCCACCGAGAGCCCCAGGATGCCGATCGAGATCCCGCCGGCCAGGAAGCCGGCAAGCAGGAAGAGCACATCGTTGTTGAGCAGGGCAATCCCCATCAACATCACCGAGATCGCCGGCATGGTGTTCAGGAGGGGGAAGGGCCCCAGCAAGATCAGCCCCATGAGCAGGACCATCACCCCGACGAGACGCAGGACCAGCCGCTCGGCAAACCAGATGCCACGCGGCCGCGACCATCGCTCCGCCGCGCGGATCATTGGGACGCCCCGCTCGCGCAGGATCCGCAACGCCGTCGCCGATAGCACCCGGTCTCGCAGGCTGCGCGGCACCCACGGACACCGGGCGCCGCGCATCATCTGGACTGCGAAGATCGCAAAGATCGGCCCGACGATGGTGGACGAACCCGGGGGGAGAATCGGGATCATCATCGGCAACCCCAGGATCACCATCATCAGCCCGAACCCCCGCTCCCCCGTACAGGCCACGAGGTCGCCAAGCGTGATCGACCCCTCATTCGTATCCCGGAGGATCGAATCGATCACATCGGAGAGCAACGCTTGGGGCGCCTGCGCGCCGGATGTTTCAGCCACCGACCGCCTCCCTCACGGCAGTTTCATCCTCGGGTCGAGCGCGTCGCGCAGTCCGTCGCCGAGCAGGTTGAACGCCATCACGGCGAGGAAGATGGCGATGCCGGGGAAGGTGGCGATGTACCATGACGACAGCAGATACGTCTGACCCTCCCCTAACATTGTGCCCCACTCTGGCGTTGGCGGCCTGACGCCGAGCCCAAGGTACCCGAGCCCTGCGGCGGCCAGAATGGCCGTGCCCAACTGGAGGGTCGACTGCACGATCAAGGGCGCGAGGCAGTTGGGCAGGACGTGCCGCCGGATCACGCGGCCCTCTGCGGCGCCCAGCGCCTGGGCCGCCTCCACATACGTTTGCTGCCGGAGGGACAGGGCCACACCGCGGACCAATCTGATGTAGATGGGCACCGTGCCTACGCCCACAGCGACGACCACGTTGATGATCCCGACGCCGAGCACGGAGATGAGCGTCAGCGCCAGCAGGAACGAGGGGAACGCGAGCAACAGGTCGACAAACCGCTGGACACCGATGTCGATGGTGCCGCCATAGTATCCTGAGGCGAGTCCGACGGGAACGCCGATCGTCGCCGAGAGCGCGACCGCCAGCACGCCGATGAGGAACGACACCCGTGCGCCGTAGACGATGCGCATTAGCAGATCGCGCCCTAGCTGGTCGGTCCCAAGGAGGTGGGCACTGGAGGGCCGCTGCAGCACCTGTTCGAGGTTCGCCTCACTCGGGTCGCCCGGGAGCAGGAGCGGCGCGAGCGCTGTCGCGATCACGAACGCGCTGAGGATCGCCAGGCCGACCAACGCGGTTTGGTGACGGCTCAGCCGTCGGAAGATCCCGGGCCGGGCCCGGACTTCGATATCGGACGGCCACCTAGCCGTAGTGGATGCGCGGGTCAACATAGGCGTAGAGGAGGTCGACGGTCAGGTTCACCAGGGTGAACACCAGCGCGAAGATCAGCGCGATACCTTGAATGACCGGATAGTCGCGGGCGCCGATGGAGTTCACCAGCAGCCGGCCCATACCCGGCAAGGCAAACGTGGTCTCGGTCAAGATGGCACCGGAGAGGAGCGCGCCGAACTGCAGGCCGACCACCGTCAGCACCGGGATCAGGGCATTTTTCAGTGCGTGGCGGAGGACGACGACCCGAGCGCCCAAACCTTTCGCCCGGGCGGTTCTAATGTAGTCCTGCCCAAACGCCTCCAGCAGGCTGCTGCGGGTCATGCGCGCGATGATCGCCACCGAGAACGCGGCGAGCGCGACGGTCGGGAGCACCAAATGCGCCGGCGTCCCGTAGCCCCCGGCCGGGAGCCAGTGAAGCGTGACGGAGAAGAGCAGCATCAGCATGATGCCAAGCCAAAACACCGGGATGGACACCCCGAACAGCGCGACGGCCATCACCGTAAAGTCGAGCGCCGAATACTGTCGGGTTGCCGACACGATGCCGGCCGCCAGCCCGGCCGCGGTAGCTACGACCGTGCTGGAAATCGCCAGTTGTACCGTCGCCCGCATGCGCGCGCCGATCTCTTCAGTCACGGGCGCGCGGGTGGCCGCCGACTTCCCCAGGTTGCCTCGCAGCAGGTGGTTGAGGAAGATCCCGTATTGGACGTGGATCGGACGGTCCAGACCCAGTTCGACACGAATCCTCTGGACCTCATCCTCACTCGCCAGCAGCCCCGCGATGACGCGCGCCGGATCGCCGGGGATCATGCGGACGAGGAGGAAGACGACGATGGTCACACCGAGCAGCGTAGGGATGGCCAGGGCCAGGCGCCGCAGCACGTAGAGGCCGAGCGACGAGTTCATCGGCGGGTCACAGGACGGTGCAGACTGCCAAGGGGCGCGCGGTTGCGACCTGCCGCGCGCCCCTCAAGTCTACTTCCAGGTGGCGCAGTGAGCCGACTTTCGCGGCTCGGCCCCCTGGCCGCACACGGCGTCCCACTTCTCGATGGGGTTGATCACGACACTCTCCAAGTTCTTCGCCGTCGCGACGTACCACTTCTGGCTCCAGAGGAAGACCCAGGGCGCGTCCTCCCAGACGAGTCCCTGCGTCTCTTTGTAGATCGCCTTCCGCTTTTCCGGGTCGATCTCCGTCCGCGCTTTGGTCAGCAGATCATCCACCTTCGGATTCTTGTAGAACGACGGCGCGAGCCCGGCCGGCGGGGCCTGTGACGAATGGAACTGGCCGTACAGCACTCCGTCGCATT
>CBRGMJ010000203.1:0-4301 GCA_967797525.1 uncultured bacterium
CGATGGTCATGCGCCCGGCGGCGATTGTGATTGTCGCGCCGAGCGCTTCGAGGATCTCGATGAGGGTCAGCACATCCCGGCAGTGCGGGACGTTCTCCAGAGTGGAGACGTCGGCGGCCAGCGCGGCGGCCGCGATGACGGCGAGCGAGCTATTCTTGCCTCCGGCAACCCGCACGGCTCCCCGCAGCCGGCGGCCGCCCGAAATCACGAGCTTCTCCATCGAGTCCCCCTATCGAGGGTCTGTGCGCTGCTACGACGTGCGGGCGCGCATATGCGTCTCGACGTAGGCCCGCACCAGTTCCTCCAGCAGCTGGAGGCGGTCGACCTGTCGAATCAGCTTGCGCGCGTCCGCGTGGCTCGTCACGTACGTGGGGTCTCCCGATAGGAGATACCCGACGATCTGATCGACGGCGTCGTACCCTCGCTCTTCCAGTGCACGATACACCAGCGTCAAGATGTCCTGGACGCCCATCGCGTTGGCGTCGCCAAGCCGAAACACGCCAGTCCGCTCTCGCTCTTCCACAGCCGTCACCTCCGTTGACCCGCCGACTCCCGGACCGGCAGCCCGGGATCTGGCAGGCAGTGCCGCCAGGCGTTCCCTTTGGTGGGCCCGCCTGGCTTCGATCCAGGAACCGGCGCCGTATGAGGGCGCTGCTCTACCACTTGAGCTACGGGCCCGCTCGACGATTATAACATCTAGGGCACGCGACGGGCCTGCTCGCGCAGCAGGTCTGCATCGTAGAGCACGCGCACCAGGTACAGACCGTGGGCCGGCGCCGCCGGACCGGCATGCTGGTTGTTTCGCGAGGCCAGGATCGAGGCCACGGCGTCGGCGGCGAGCGCGCCTCTGCCGACCCGCAGCAGGGTGCCGACGATCATGCGCACCATCTGTCGCAAGAACCGATCCGCGGCGATCGTGACCATGAGCATCCCGCGGTCGGACTCATCGACACGCAGGCTGGTCACGGTGCACAACGTCGTCGTGGTGGCGGTGCCGGTGACGCGAAACGCCGAGAAGTCCTGATGCCCTTCGAAGCACGCGGCCGCAGACCGCATCGCCGGCAGATCGAGCCGACCCGAGACGTGACACGCGTAATGGCGGAGCAGCGCGGACGGCCTCGACCGGTTCATGATGGCGTACGCGTACACGCGGAGGCGCGCGTCGCGCCGCGCATGAAACGTGGCTGCGGTCTCAGCGACCTCTTTCACAACGATATCGTCCGGCAGCAGCCCGTTGAGCCCATCGAGGATCCGGTCGGTGGAGAGCGCGGAGACCGTGGACAGATGCGCGGCCTGCCCCAGCGCGTGGACGCCGGCGTCCGTCCGGCCGGCACCCGTGACGCGCGTGGCATCCTGAAAGAGCGTCGAGGCCGCCGCCTCGACCTCCCCCTGGACCGAGACCGCCGCCGGTTGCCGCTGCCAGCCGGCGTAGTTCGTACCGTCGTATTCGAGCAGCAACCGCACCCGCCGCACGCCGCCCTACCGCGTCGCGATGCTGAGGGCGAGCGCCGAGGCGACCACCACCAGCGCCACCGCGTCCGCCGCGCGCCAGCGCAGGACCTGCATACGGGTGCGCCCCTCCCCGCCCCGATAGCAGCGCGCTTCCATGGCGAGCGCCAGTTCCTCGGATCGTCGGAATGCCGTCACGAAGAGCGGGACGAGCACGGGCACGAACCCCCGCGCGCGGTGGAGCAGACTTCCCTGCGCGAAGTCCGCGCCGCGCGCCATCTGCGCTTTCATGATGCGCTCCGTTTCCTCGAGCAGCGTGGGGATGAACCGCAGCGCGATGGTCATCATCATCGCCAACTCGTGACCGGGCACCCCGAATCGGCGGAGGGGTCGCAACAGCCACTCGATCCCGTCGGTCATGGCCACGGGGGAGGTCGTGTAGGTGAGCAAGGACGTCGTCGCCACGAGGAGGAGCAACCGGAGGCCGATGAACGCGGCGGTGCGCAGGCCGCCCTCGGTGATCACGACCGGTCCGAGCCGGACCAGCACCGGTGACGCGTCGCTCGGCGCGAACAGCAGGTTGAGGATGACCGAGAGCGCGAGCAGGACGATGACCGGGCGCAACCCGCGCAGCGCGTACCCGAGAGGGATGCGACCGAGGATCAGACCTGCCGCCACGATCCCCGCTATCACCGCGAAGCCGGCGCCGGACCAGACGAAGAACAGACCCACCGTCAGACAGGTCACGGCGAGAATCTTGGTCCGAGGGTCGAGCGCGTGTATGGCGGACTCCCGCGCAAGATACTGACCGATCGGAACGTATCTAGTGAGCTCCACGGCCCGCCCCACCGACGAGAGAGTGGATCGCCCGCCGCGCCTCACCAATCGTCAGCATGTCGTCCACCATGAGGCCGCGCTCCCTCAGGAGCCGCGCAAGACGCGCCGCCTGTGGGAGGGTGAACCCGATCGCCTGTAACTCTGCCTCGCGCGCGAACACCTCACGTGGCAACCCCTGGAGGATGATTCTGCCCTCGTGGAGCACGACCATGCGGCCGGCGAGGCGCGCGACGACATCCATGTCGTGGCTGATCAACACGATCGTCAGACCCTGGCGGTGCAGACCCTCGAAGCGTGCCAGCAATTCCTCCCGGCCCTGCGGATCCAGCCCTGCCGTGGGCTCGTCCAGCACGAGCACCCGCGGCTGCATGGCGAGGATGCCCGCGATGGCCACGCGGCGCATCTCGCCGCCGGACAGTCCGAACGGCGACCGCTCGCCGAAGCGCGCAGGGTCCAGCCCGACCTGCTTCAACGCCTCCTCGACGCGATCGGTCACCACGTCGTCCGGGAGCGCCAGGTTGCGGGGCCCAAAGGCCACATCGCGCCGGACCGTCTCCTCGAAGAGCTGCGCCTCCGGGAATTGAAAGACCAGACCCACACGCTGCCGCGCCCGGCGACGGTCGGTCTTTGGCGCCCAGAGGTCTTCACCGTTGATGCGTACGGTGCCCGACGTCGGCCGTAGGAGTCCGTTGAAGTGCTGAACCAGCGTCGACTTCCCCGACCCAGTGGGTCCGATGATGGCCAGCAGCTCACCGGTGCGGACTTCGAGATCGATCCCCCGCAAGGCCGAGGTCTCCAGCGGCGTCCCACGCAGGTACGTGTAGGTCAGACCCTCGCACGCGATGGCGGGCTCAGGCACGTCGCCCTTTCAGGTGTACTGCCGCCACGATGGCGTCCGCCAGGGCGTCGATCGTGTACACACCGCTGGGGACGGCCAGGCCATCGTCGCGCAGCCACTGCGCCAGACGCACCACCGGTGGCGGCTCGAGCCGGCCGATACGCGACGTGGCGAGGCGATCGAAGACCTGCGCGACCGGACCGTCGAGCGCGATGTGTCCGCCGTCCAGGATGACAATCCGGCCGGCGTCGACCAGGTCATCCAGCAAGTGGGAGATCAACACCACGGTGATACCGCGGTCGCGGTGGAGCGCCCTCACCGTCGCGAGCACCTCGGTGCGCCCTTCCGGGTCGAGCATGGTCGTCGGCTCGTCCAGGACGATGCAGTCCGGCTGCATCGCGAGCACCCCGGCGATGGCGACCCGCTGCTTTTGCCCCCCGGACAGACGGTGGGGCTCGTGGCGGCGATACGCGCCCATCCCCACGGCGTCCAAGGCACGATCCACGCGCTCGCGAATCACCTCAGACGCCAGCCCCAGATTTTCGGGGCCAAAGGCCACATCTTCTTCGACAACGGTCGAAATCAGCTGGTTGTCGGGATTCTGGAAGACCATGCCCACACGGCGACGGATGTCCCACACTCGATCGCGATCCTGCGTGTCGATGCCGGCGACCCGCACGTGGCCCGCCGCCGGCAGCAGCAGGGCGTTGAAGTGTTTGGCGAGCGTCGACTTGCCCGAGCCGTTGCCCCCGGCAATCCCGAGGTACTCACCACGGCCCACCAAAAGCGACAGGCCGTCGATCGCGACGACGGCCTGAGGCGTATTGGGATGATAGACGTACGTGAGGTCCTCGACCTCGAGAAATGGCTCGGGCACGCAGCCGCTACTTCACCAGTTCGACGAGAGCCATCTCCGCGCCGTCCCCCACTCGGGTGCCGGTCTTGATGACGCGCGTGTACCCACCGCGTCCGGGCTGGTACCGGGGCACGACATCCTTGAACAACCGCTGCAGGACGCGGCGGTCAGTCAGGAGGCGGCGAACCCGCCGGCGCGCATTGAGGTCATTGTGCAGCGCGGTGGAGATGATGCTATCGGCGATCTTCTTGGTTTCTTTCGCCTTCGCCTCGGTCGTCTCGATTCGGCTGTGCAGGATCAACGCGCTCACCAGATCTCGGA
>CBRGMJ010000204.1:0-4291 GCA_967797525.1 uncultured bacterium
CCCGTCGGCGTCGGCCTCGCCCCCCGGGATGCCGGTCAGAACCTCCAGACCTTCATCGATGGTGCGCACCGCCCAGAGATGGAAGCGTCCCTCGCGGATGTCGTGTGTGACGTCATCGTTCAGCATCAGGTTGCGCACGTTTTGATGCGGGATCATCACACCCTGGCGGCCGGACAATCCGAGCGTCTTGCACACGTAGTAGAACCCCTCCACCTTCTCGTTGACTCCACCGATCGGCTGGATCTCGCCCTTTTGGTTCACGGACCCGGTGACGGCGATCCCCTGCTCGATCGGTGCGCCCGCCAGATCGGACAAGAGCGCGTAGAGCTCCGTCGACGACGCCGAGTCACCATCGACCTCTTCGTACGTCTGCTCGAACGTCAGCGAGGCGCTGAGCGACAGTGGCCGGTGCTGGGCGAACTTGCCGCCCAGATAGGCTCCGAGGGTAAAGACGCCCTTGGTGTGGATCCGGCCGGACATCTGCGTCTCGCGCTCGATGTTCACCACACCGCGGCCGCCGACAAACGTCCGCGCGGTGATCCGCGTCGGCCGGCCAAACGCGTAGTCGCCCAGTATCAACACCGACAACCCATTGACCTGCCCCGTCGCGCCGCCGTCGACGGTGACCAGGATCTGACCGTCGTGGATCATGTCGCGGATGCGCTCCTCGACGCGGCTGCTGCGGTGGATCTGCTGCTCGATCGCCTGCCGGACGTGCTGCGCCGAGACCACCGTCGCGCCGGCCCTCTGCGCCCACGCCGAGGCCTCGCAGATGACGTCGACGATCTCATTGAAGCGCATCGAGAGGCGTTGCTGGTCCTCCGCGATGCGGGCGCTCTGCTCGAGCGTGCGAGCCAGGGCGCTCTGATCGAACGGCAGCAGTCCCTGCCGCTGGCAGATCGTCCCAATGGCCCGCGCGTATTCCACCATCACCTCGGTCGTGCGCTCGATATCGACGTCGAAGTCAGCCTTGATCTTAAACAGCTTCGAAAAGTCGTCGTCGTACTGGTAGAGCAGATGGTAGATCAGCGACGCACCGATGACGATGACCTTCACATCGAGGGGGATCGGCTCGGGCCGCAACGTCGCGGTCGGGAACAGCCCGTACTGCTCAGCGATGTTCTCGATTCGGATCTCGCGGCTCTTCAGCGCGCGCTTGAGCCCTTCCCAGGCCACGGGCGAGGTCAGCAGCTCACGGGCCTGCAGCACCAGATAGCCGCCGTTGGCGTGGTGGATCGCGCCCGGCTTGATCATCGTGAAGTCGGTCACCATGGCGCCGAACTCGCCGCGGTACTCGACCTTCCCAAACAGGTTGTAGTAGGTGGGATTAGACTCCAAGATCACCGGCGCGCCCTTCGTCGCGCCGTTGTCGATCAGGAGATTCACGCGGTAGCGGGTAAACTCGGCGCGGCGTTGAGGCATGAACGGCAGCTGGGGCTGCTGTTCGCCTTCATCCTTGAAGTCATCGTGACGATCGATCACGTCGGCCAGAAAGGCGTCCAACCAGGCGGTGATGCGGGCGTTTTGTGCATAGGAATCCTTGAGGGCGCCCACGGCGTGGCTGGCCACCGAGAGCACGGCCGACCGCTCCAGACCCTGCACCGCCTCGCGCGCCTCGCGCTCGATCGCGCGCACCTTTCGCGTGGCCTCGCCGACGTTCTCCTGCAGATCCCGGGCGCGGCGCTCGAGCTCTTGGCGGTGAGCCGCGGTTAACTGTCCGAGCTGCTCCTCGTTCAGCGGCTCTCCCGCGGGCGAGATCGGGATCGTGGCGATCCCCATGGGCGTGCGCTGGAGCGCGAAGCCGATCCGTCGCGCTTCATGCTCGAGCTCGCGCCAAATGGCGTTGGCCTGCTGTTCGAACGATTGCAGCACGCCGCTGCGCTTGACGTCGAAGGTCTCACTGGCGAAGAGCTTGCGGATCCCATCCTTGAGTTCCTCGACGAGCCGCTCGATCTCGCGGCGGAACCGCGAGCCCTCCCCCGGGGGCAAGGCGATCGCCATCGGCTGGTCGGGCTGCTGGAAGTTGTGGACATAGATCCAGTCCGGAGGGACGGGCCGGGCGGCCGCCATGGCGGTGATCTTGCTCTGCGTGTAGGTGGTACGGCCGGTGCCGACGGGCCCCGAGACGAAGATATTGTAACCCGGTTGCGAGACGGTCAGACCGAAGTCGAGCGCCCCGACGGCGCGGGTCTGCCCGACGATGCTGTTGCCCGCGACCTGCAGGTCCGCCGTTGTGCGAAATGGCAGATCCTCCGGACGGCAGGTCCAGCGGACGTTGTCGACCGGAATGCGGAATCGGCTGCGCGCACCATCTTCTTGGACCATGCCTGAAACTTCGGGGATGTCAGAGACCTCTCCTGTGGAGGATTTCCGGGTGCGTCAGACAATTTGCTCATCGGGCCCGAATGCACGCGATTGGTCTGCTTACACGACTCTGATGTCGCGCCGCAGAGCCAACGATGGCCAGCCTGGGATTCGTCGGGCTCGGCGTGATGGGCAGCCGCATGGTGAAGCTGGCCGGGGAGGGCTAGCCCGTTGGCGACGAACGTCATCATGCCCGCGTTGGGCATGGCGCAGGAAACCGGCAAGGTGCTGCGCTGGTTAAAGCGCCCGGGCGATGCCGTCACCAGGGGCGAGCCGCTGCTCGAGATCGAGACCGACAAGGCGACGGTTGAACTGGAGGCTCCCGAGTCCGGGACTCTCGCGCAGGTGAGCGCGGCGGAAGGTGATACCGTTCCCGTGGGACAGGTGATTGCGAGGATCCTGACACCCGACGAAGCCGCTGTCGCGCCGCCAACAACGCGGGCGCCGGCAGAGGCATCCGCAGCGCCTGACACCTCGGCGCCGGCGCGAATCGCTGCGGTGTCGCCGGTTGTGGCCGCCCCTCCAGCACTACCATCGGGCCGCGTGCCCGCGTCGCCAAAAGCCCGTCGGCTGGCGAAAGAGCGGGGCGTCGATCTGGCCGCCATCGCGGGCTCGGGTCCAGCGGGTGCGGTGGTGGCGGACGACGTGCTGATGTCGCAGGCCGCCCCGGCGATGAGCACCGTCTGGCGTCTGATGGCCGAACGGACGACCCAATCCTGGACGACGGTCCCGCACTTCTTCCTCATGAGAGAGGTCGCCGCCGCGGGGTTGATCGCGTGGCGCGACGAGCAACACCAGCGATCCGGCGCGGAGATCACCTACACGGACCTCCTGATCACGCTCGTCGCAGCGGTCTTGCGCGATCACCCGCGCGCCAATGCCCGTTGGGAGCGCGGCGCCGTCGTGCTGAACGCGGCGATCAACGTCGGTCTGGCGGTTGCGACGCCCGACGGGTTGGTCGTCCCGGTCATCCACAGCGCCGGCGATCTCAGCGTGAACGACATGGCCACGCAGCGGCGAGACCTGGTCGGTCGCGCCCGCGCGGGTCGTCTGCGGCCACAAGACTTGACGGGTGGAACGTTTACGATCAGCAACCTGGGCATGTACGCCATTGACGCGTTTACCGCGATTATCAACGCGCCGCAAGCCGCCATCTTGGCCGTGGGACGCATCGCGGATCGCGTCGTCCCGGTAGACGGCCACCCGGCCGTGCGCCCAATGCTGATCCTCAGCCTCTCATGCGACCACAGGGTCCTCGACGGCGCGCGGGCTGCGCAGTTCCTCGAAGCCCTCGCGCACCTGATTGAAGACCCACCGAGTCTCCGCACGGTAGGAGGCTGCGAGTGATCGCCGGAGGCAACGCCACGCATCTGGAGGCCGCCATTGCGAGACGCTAAGGTCCGGGCCGCTCTCGAACACTGGGGGCCGCGGTTTGTGGCGCAAGGCGTCGACTACAACGACTTTGCCCGCACCGTCGCGCGCGTCGGCCGTTGGGAGGAATGGCTGGACACCTGGGTCGCCACGGCCAACGTGCACGCGCGGCTGGCCAAGGACGCGGAGGCGCAGGGCTGGCGCGTGACGGCGGGCGAGGCCCACCTACAGGCGGCCCTCTGCTACCATTTCGCCAATTTCGTGTGGATGGTCGACAAGCGCAAACACCGCGCAGCGGCCAAGAAGGCGGTGGCCGCGCTGCGACTGGCGCACCGCCTGCTCGACCCAACGGCCGAGCGCGTCGAAGTCCCGTTTGAGAAGACGATGATGGTCGCCAATCTGCGCCGGCCTCGGCACGATCGGCCCCCGCTGGTGATCCTCATCCCGGGGCTCGACTCGACAAAAGAAGAGTTCTTTCATTGGGAAAACGTCTTCCTCAGACGTGGGATGGCGACGCTCTCGCTCGACGGTCCCGGTCAGGGTGAAACGGGCTACA
>CBRGMJ010000205.1:0-4291 GCA_967797525.1 uncultured bacterium
CGTGGCGCTCGCCACGGTTCCCGCGGGTCGCCTGGCCGACCGCAGCGGCAAACCGCTGCTCGTGGGCGCCGGCATGGTGCTGGGCACGATCGGGATGTGGATCATCCCGTTTAGCCATGGGTTGTACCAGTTGATCGGCGCAGGCGTGCTGCTGGGCGGCAGTTACGCGCTGACCGCACCGGCCTGGCTGGCGCTGGTGAGCGAACTCGCCCCGCCGGGACGCCTCGGCCTCGCCGTGGGCGCCTCAGAAACCGTCCAGGGGCTCGGGCTGGTGTTGGGGCCGTTGCTGGGTGGGCTCCTGTGGGATGGACTCGGGCCGCGGGCGCCGTTCATCGCCAGCGCAGTCGTCCTCACGGCGGGTACGATCATCGCGCTGCGCGCGATCCGGCATCCTCATCCGCGGACATCATGATTGTTGACCGTAGACGCTCTCCTCCGACCACTATCACCCCGCTGATGACGAAGACGGCCCCCAACCACTGCGACGGTCCAAAGGGTTCGTGTAAGATGAGTGCGCCGCCGATCGCCGCGACGAGCGGTTCGATGGTCGCAATGATACTCGCCCGGCCTGCTTCGACCCACTGGAGGCAGGTAACATATAAGAGGTACGCAGCGGTCGTAGGACCGGCGATCAGGTAGAGCAGCGGCGCGACGCCGCCGGCCGGGACACGCGGCAGTCCTCCCGCGAGCACAATGAGACACAACGCCCCAAACCCCAGCGCATAGATGACGGTTGTCAGCGGCGAGTAACGGCGGAGCGCCGTCTTCCCGAAGATGCTGTACAGCGCGTAGGTCAGACCTGCCCCCAGACCCGCGGCGAGTCCAGCAGGCGTCACGCGCATGGCATCCGGCCCAAACACGCCGACAACCAGCGCGCAACCGGCACACGCCAGCGCAACCGCCGCGTACTTCATTGGGGTCATGCGCTCACCCAAGAAGAGCCGCGCGAGGATCACGACCCACGCCGGCGCCGTGTAGAGCAGCACGGCAGCGGTGGCGACCGTCGTCGCCCTGATAGCTGCGAAGTAGACGGTCATGTAGCCGGCGACGCTGATGGCTCCGTACGCGGCGAACAACGGCAGATCGCCGCGCGCGACTCGAAGCGCGGGGCGGTTTGTGGCGAGTGTGAAGATGAAGAGGAGCGCAAACGCGGCTGCGGCGCGCCAGACCGCCGCCTCAAGGGGCGTCAGCCCTGCCGTGAAGAGACTGCGCGCCGCGAGGCCGATTGTGCCCCACATCGCGGCAGCGCCGGCGACTCCGGCGTAGCCGAGCAGGGTCCGGTTCAAGGCGCTAAGGGTCGGTGACGGCGAACAGTTCGTTCTGGCGTAGGAAGCTCATCAGCAGCAACCTGAGGAAGGGGCTCTCGAGCTGACTCTTGTAGTCTCGCATCGCCTCCTGCTTCGTGGTGAGCTCGTCAGGCGAGAGACTGAAGCGCACCCATCGGTGGGCCGGCCACAAGGACTTTGGCGGAAGCAGCGGCGCGTCCGGAGCATACCGGAACGGCCGCGGGAAGTCCCAGGCGTGCACCAGGAACGTGTATAAGCGGATACGCGGTTGCACTTCGGTTTGCTGCATTGTGCGGATCACCTGTCGCGCGAGCGCGTTGAGCGCCTGATGATCACCGTGGCGATCGGCCTCGTGGTGCGTCAGCACCACGGTCGGTTGCACCTGCCTGATCACCGACTCGATGTCGCGCGCCATATCTGCGCCCGTGTACGGGGCCCGAGGTCTAAACGTCAGCTGGTAGGGGGATGCGGACGCTTTCGTAAACGGTGACATGTACGGCTTTGCCGACAGTGGGCGCTGCACCGCGATCGCCTTCAACCCGCGGTCGGGGTAGCCGAGGAAGAACAGATGCTCCATCGGCACGCCGACGCGGCCGAGCGCTTTCATCGCTTCGAGTTGTCGGAGTTCTCCCTCGGCGACGAAATCGGCCGCTCGCGGGAGCAGTTTTCTGCCAGCCACCGCCGCGGCCAGGCGATTGCCATCGCCGTTGGTGGCAAACACGATCCAGACCCCAGCGCCCGATGAAAGTGCACGCTGGATCAGACCACCCGCCGCCAGCAGTTCGTCGTCGGCGTGCGCGACGATGAGCAGGTAGCGGTCACCGGACTCGGGATCGGGGAACGCCTCGACCTCGCTGCCGGATGCGCGGGCTGTGAAGAGTCCCATGGCCAAGTAGGCCATCATCACGAACAGGACGGTCAGCGCGTACGCTTGGGTACGGGGCCGCGCCGCTCCGTGGCGACGGCGGCGGCGGCGGAATCCCAAGACTTCAAGCACCATGCAGGCCTTGCGCTGATAGCCCAGGACGAGGCCGTACTTTTCCTCCTTTTTGAAGTGCTTCACGCCCGTGAACGGTACCCGGGCAATCGCCCAGCGCCGTCGTTTTGCCAGCGTGGTGAGCGCGCGTTCGAAGCCGAAACGCGTGCAGGCCAGATAGTGTTTGTCGAGCAGGGCGTCGCGGCGCAGCACACGGATGCCCGAGAGTTGCGGCAGGACCTTTTGCACCAGGTCGGCCGTCAGCAGGCCAACGGCCATATCGTAACGACCGCGAAGCACCGGGTCGAGCAGCGTCTGTAGTTCGCTGGGCTTGAGATGCTCGAGATCGGCGTCGAGCAGCAAGACCAGACGCTCGGACGCGCGGCGCACGCCGGCCAGCACCGCCCCACCTTTGCCGAGATTCTTCGGCAACTGGATGACCCTGTCGGCCCCGGCCGCCGTCGCCGCCTCAGCGGTGTCGTCGGTGGAACCGTCTGAGACCACAATGACTTCCGTGACGTCGTCGACGGCACGCGCCGCCCGGATCACGCAGCCAATGGTGCGCTCCTCGTTGTAGGCGGCGATGACGCAGGAGACGGCCATGGGCTATGCGGCGTCCTTTGCGCGCTGTGCCAGGAAGTAGCGGCCGCCGCCAACCTGATGCGTCTCGACGGTCCCACAGCCCAGCCCGCGCAGTTGTTTCACCATCGACCGCACGACCCATGGGAGGACGGGTCCGCCGGCCGAGTACGCCAGGACGGCCCACCCGCCTGGGCGGAGCACCCGCACCAGCTCGCGCGGAACCGGGAACGCATTTTGTATCGAGACGAGGTCGAACGTGCGGTCCCGAAACGGCAGGCGCGCCGAGTTGGCCACCGCGAGCCGGACCGGCCACTCACCCTCCGCGGCGTGCCGGCGGCAGTGTGAGAGCATCGCGGGGGAGAGATCGACGGCGACTCCACGACACGCCGGAAAGCGCCGGACGACCGTGCCGATCACCGCGCCGGTGCCCGTACACACGTCCAGCGCCCGGGTCGGGGGCGTCGTCAACTGGTTGAGGGCGGCTTCCAGCGGGACAAAGTACTCATGCTGCGGGATGACGTCGGCGTCATAGTGCGAGGCCAGCTTGCTGTATCGACGCCGCGCCAACGAGCGCTGCAACGGCGAACCGACGAAGCGCTTGGTCAGCGCACCGGCGGTGAGGTAGATCGTATCGGTGATGAACGAACCGAGCCAGATCGCCCGCATCACGTCCCCTCGTAGGGAGGACTTTGCCAGCGCCACGGCAGGCGGGACAAGAGATTGTGTCGATGTTGGCGAACACCCCGGCGCTCTGTACAGTTCTCGCCGGCGAGCCGAACTCCTGTCGACCGCTATTCTTGTCTCGCCGTGAGGGCTCTCGTATAATGAACCGGCCGGCCGGTCCGCCGGCGGCAACTCGCGCGTGGCCCCATCGTCTAGGGGACCAGGACGCGGCCCTCTCAAGGCCGAAACGGGGGTTCGAATCCCCCTGGGGCCACCACCTTCGAACAGGAAATGGTCGCCGACACCGGTCTGTCGGAAACGGCTCTGATGCGAGCATCACTCGGGAACTTGCTCCACCGCTTAGCCAACAGCGGCGTACAGGCCGACGACACCGCCAACGTACGCCTTCAGAAAGCGGTGCTCACACTCACGGCCTTGATCATTCCCACGCTGTCAATCTATTGGGTCGCCATGTACCTGGCGCTTGGTTTCCGCATATCCGCCTCGATCCCATTCATCTATCAGATTCTCACCGTTGTTGGTCTCGCCCATTTCCTGCACACCAAAGACGAACGGTTCTTGCGCTGGATCCAGTTGGGGTCGATCTTGCTTCTACCGTTCCTCCTCCAATGGTCGCTTGGCGGCTTTGTAAATTCCAGTGGCGTCATGCTCTGGGCCGTTCTCGCGCCGCTCGGGGCTCTCCTGATCGCTGGACCGGGACAGGCCGGTATCTGGTTCGCGGCCTATCTCGTGGTGCTGCGCGTCTTCGTGCCGCGCATGCGCG
>CBRGMJ010000206.1:0-4273 GCA_967797525.1 uncultured bacterium
TACGCGACCTTGCCCGCTGCGCCGATTGGGTCAAGCCGGTGCTCTACAACGACGTAGCCGGCTACCGGTTCAACCGCATCGTGTCCTCTTATACCCGGACGTTCCTGGGCGATCTCAGCCCACAAGACGCCACGGAGTTTCTCTACAAGATCCTCCAACTCGACGAAGCCTCGTGGGATGACCTGCCAAAGACGGGCTTTAGCCCACAGTACGTCAAGAAGGAGACGCGGCGAACGGTCGAGCGCACGGGCAAACCGGTGTATCCGGGTCTGGGCGTCGGGGTGCAGGGCGTCGGCAAGGACAGCAAGCGCATCACACCCGCGAGTGTCCGCGCCGCCGTGCGCGCCGCCTACGAGGGAGGCGCGTCGGGTATCTGTATCAGCCGGAATTACAGCGAGGCGACGCTCGCGAGCCTGGCGGCCGTGGGCGAGGCGCTCGACGAGATGAACATCAAAGACACGATCCCCGACGGGCTCGCCGAGATCGCGCCCGCGGCGAGTGGTCGCGACACCGACAGCGCCGGCAGCGATCGCGTGTTCTAGGCTTCCATCCTCCGCCATGTCCTGGCGCCTCGGCATCGATGTCGGCGGCACATTCACGGACTTCGTGCTGCAAGATGAGGAAGACGGCACCGTCTTCTCGCACAAGGTCCTGACGACGCCGGATGATCCCATCATTGGCATTGAGACCGGTACCCGCGGCCTCCTCCATCGCGCGGGTCTGACCCCGGACGCCGTCACCCGCGTCGTGCACGGCACGACGTTGTTCGGCAACTTGCTGATCCAGCGCAACGGGGCGCGGGTCGCGCTGCTGACCAGTCACGGCGCCCGCGACATCCTCGAAGCCTGGCGGGGACAACGATACGACGCCTACACGCTGCGCCTGCGCCGCGGCGCGCCGCTCGTGCCGCGGGCCTGGCGATTCGAGATCCGAGAACGCGTGTCCGCGGGCGGCGAGGTGCTCATGCCGCTCGATGAATCCCAGGTTGCGCGCGTGCTGCATCTGGCCGCGGACCACGGCGCAGAAGCGATCGCCGTCTGCTTCCTGCACGCCTACCGGAACCCGGTGCACGAGGTGGCCGTGGCCAAGGTCGCGCGACAGATGCATCTGTCGCTGCCCGTCTCGCTGTCGTCCGACGTCGCGCCGCTGCTGGGGGAGTTTGAGCGTACGGCGACGACGGTGGCCAATGCCTACGTCCAGCCTGCGGCCGAACGCTATCTGACCCGGCTCCAAGACCGCCTCCACGCGCTCGGGTGCGCCGCGCCGGTCTCACTGCTCCTCTCTGACGGTGGGCAGGTCGCCGCGACTGAAGGCGGCCGCATCCCGGCCCGGGCGATCGAATCCGGCCCCGCGGGTGCCGTGCTCGCCGCGGCGCACTATGCGGAACGGGCGCGCTTGCCACGGGCGATCGCCTTCGACATGGGCGGCACCACCGCAAAGTTCGCGGTGATCGAGGGCGGGCGCCCACGTCTCACGTCGTTTATCGAAGTGGCGCCGGAGGATCCCGGCAAGAAGGGTTCCGGCCTGCCTGTGCTTGGGCTGGCGGTCGAGCAACTCGAGATCGGCGCGGGCGGGGGGTCGCTGGCCTGGATCGACGCGCTCGGCCTCCTGCGCGTGGGACCACAGTCGGCAGGCGCGAATCCGGGTCCGGCGTCGTACGGCCGCGGGGGACGGCTCCCCACAGTCACCGACGCGGCGGTGGTGCTGGGCGTTCTCCCCGATGGGCTGAAGATGGGCGATGACATTGTGCTGCGGCGTGACCTGGCGCTGCAGGCCTATCACGTCGTGGGACACGCGCTGGGGCTCACGCCGGAAGGTGCGGCACGCGGCGCGTGGCGCATCGTTGCCGAAGAGATGGCGCGAACCATCAAACTGCACCTCATGGGACTGGGACGCGACCCGCGATCCTACACTCTAGTCGCGTCGGGCGGGTGCGGTCCGTTGTTTGCCTGCGACGTCGCCGCCTCGCTCGGCATTTCCGACGTCCACCTACCCGTGGGCGCCGGCACGTTGTCGGCGTTGGGGTTTCTGGGTGAGGCACCGATCTTCCGCACAATGCGATCGCTCTCGATGACTGTGGGAGCGGCCGACGGCCATGTCCTCGCCGATGCGTTCCAGACGCTCGACCGCGAAGCGCGTGCAACGCTGGAGCGGGTTGGAGCGCCCTCCGAGGCTATCAAGACCGGCTGGGCCCTGGAGATGGGATATCGAGGGCAGATGCAGCGTCTGGTGTTGACGATTCCTACGATAACCCCGGTGGACGTCCGGCCGCTGGAGGATCGATTTGACCGGACACACGCGGACCAGCATGGCGCACCGCTGGCCAGGACAGAGGTCGTGATTTCCGCGTGTCGCGTGACGGCGACCACGGCGCCGACCAGACCCGATCCGCGATGGCGGAGGGCGGCCGGCACAGACACCCTCGCCTCTCGCGCGATCCTCGAGGCGGGCGACACCCGCTGGCAGCGTGTACCGGTGCATCCGTGGGGCGGCCTCTCGGGACAGTTGATAGGCCCGGCGATCATCGAAGATGTCCACGCGACGGCACTCGTCCCGCCGGGGGCCGGCGCCGAAGTCGACGACGCGCTGACCATCCGTGTCCACCTTCCACACACCGAACCACCTGCGTATCCGGGCCGGCTCTCCGCCATCGATCTGGAGATCCTGTTGGGGCGACTGACCGGGATCATGGATGCCGCCGATACCGCGCTGGCCGCCGCCGCATTCTCGACGATTGCGCGCGAGGGGAAGGATTTTGGTCTGGCGATCACCGATGCCGAGGGGCGTGGGTTGGCCTTCCCGACGCCGTCGATGCCACTGTTCACCGCCACACTGCCACGGACGGTACAGGCGCTCCTCGAACGCTTCCCGCTCGAGACGCTCCAACCCGGCGACGTGCTCGCGACCAACGACCCCTGGCTGTGCGCGGGGCACAAATCCGATCTTGCGATTGTCGAACCTATCTTCGTAGACGGCCGGCCGATCGCGTGCAGCGCCTGCATCCTCCACCTTTCCGACGTGGGCGCGGTCCTTGGCGACTTCCGGGCTTGGGATATCTATGAAGAAGGCCTCCTCATCCCGCCGGTCAAGCTGGCGACGGGCGGGGTCGTCAACCAGGACCTGCTCGCGATGATCGGCGCGAACGTCCGAGTCCCGCGCGACGTCCTGGGCGACATCGGCGCGATGCTGTCCACGATCAGGTCCGTCGGCCGTGAAATTGCGCAGGTTGCTCGTGATCTCGGCGGCCAGATCGTTCAACAGGCTTCGGATGACCTCCGCGATCGCACCGGCGAGGCGTTCGCGCGTATCTTGACGGCCCTGCCCAAGGGTCGATTCACGCACACCCTCACCGCCGACGGGCTGGCATCCGATATCCAGATCGTGGCCGCGGTCACCGTCGACGACCGGCGTCTCACGGTCGACTTCAGCGGGACGTCGCCCCAAATCCCGAGGACGCCCATTAACACGCCGTACGCATACACCCGCGCGGATACGATGTACGCCGTCTATCTGGCGTTGGCCGCGGATCTCCCCGCCTCAGCCCTGCAGTACGCGCCAATCGACGTCATCGCCCCAGAGGGCTGCATCCTCAACGCGCAGTTGCCCGTTCCGGTGTTCGCGCGAACGCGCACGGGCATTCACATCCCTACTG
The DNA here is from genome assembly GCA_967797525.1 of uncultured bacterium. Taxonomy (GTDB): domain Bacteria; phylum Sysuimicrobiota; class Sysuimicrobiia; order Sysuimicrobiales; family Humicultoraceae; genus JBGPNN01. The sequence continues at coordinate 3,653 of CBRGMJ010000206.1, forward strand.
CGGTGTATGGGGCGCTGGCCCAGGCAATCCCGGACCGCGTCCAAGCGGGGTGCGGACACAACATCATCCTGCAGCTCTCGTGGGAGGACGGCCGCCACGGCTATCGGTCCGTCCACGTGATGCCAAAGGGCGGCATGGGGGCTCAGGCAGACCGCGACGGGCTCTCGGTCACAGAGTTTTCGACCAACTCAACGATGGCCAGTACGGAGGTCATCGAAGATCAATGTCCGGTCCTCTTCTTTCGCGAGTTCTTGCCCGACAGCGGCGGGCCGGGCGCGCATCGTGGCGGTCTTGGCGAGCGACTGCGTATCGTCGTGCGCGCCGACGTGGGGTTGGTGGCCAGCCTGCGCCCCAACTTTCTTCGACATCCGGCACCGGGTTTGCGCGGCGGATCTCCCGGCGCCCGCGCCCGGGTCCTCTTGAACGGCGCGCCGCCAGCAGAGCACCTGGTCACGCTTCGTGCCGGCGATGAGTTGGTCCTCGAGACTGCCGGAGGAGGTGGGTTCGGCCCGGCGCCGCACCGAGCCGCCGAACAGATCGCGCACGATCTCGACGCCGGCTACGTGTCCGCAGACGGCGTCAGGCCGTATGTGGGTCAGCGATAGGAACTAGGGTGTGGGG
>CBRGMJ010000207.1:0-4261 GCA_967797525.1 uncultured bacterium
CTGGACGAAATCGGCGGCAGGCGGTTGCGCTACGAGCACCTCGATGGGTTCGACGCGACCAGAATCCTGGTCGCGGATCTGATCGTGCCACAGGATCTCGAAGATCCTCTGGTGGCGATCCCCGAGGAAACCGCCCTGCTTGTGGCCCCCGCGTCGCAGCGAGACTCGCTGCAGGCGGAAGCCACGAGCCGTCACGCCGCGTCGATGAGGCCGCTGACGCCAATGCTGTTTCGTCTCAGCGATCGGACACAGGGGACCGATCGCCGGGTCACGAATGCGGCCGAAGACCCTGTGTGGGGCGGCGGCTCCACCGGTGAGAGGAGCACGGGACGATGAGAGACCGAGGGACACCCCTGGCGCGGCGCAGCATTTGGATTGCCCAGGGCATCACGATCATGGGTCTGCTCATCTACGTGTTGGTCATACGGCTGTTGGCCCCGGCCCTGCTGACGGGAGGTCGCGCAGCATCGGTCGGAGTCGGCGTCGTCCTGGCGATCGTCCCCGCTCTGCTCTGGTTGCTCTTGTTCTACGTTCAGGACGCCAAGGAGCCCGAGCCGCTGGGATTTGTCCTCCGCGTGGCCATGGCCGGCGGGATCATCGCCGGTGCCATCGCCCTGCCGATCCTCGCACGCGTCCCGACCAGGGCCTGGTTGGGCGCCGGGCCCGTCACCGGCCTCATCGTGTCCATCTTCGCGGTGGGGAGCGTGCAGGAGTTCTGCAAGTATCTGGCCGTCAGATTCACGGTCTACGACGAGGATGAGTTCGACGAGGTCGTTGACGGCGTCATCTACGGCACGGCCGCGGGCGTCGGACTCGCCACCGTCCTCAATTTGTGGTGGGTCCTGAACAGCCCCAGTATCGCACCGGTGCCGGCGGCGCTTTGGATCGTCGTTACGACACTCGCGCACGCTGCCTTCGGCGGCGTGCTGGGATTCTTCCTCGGCCGGGCGAAGATCCTCGGCGAGCAGTCGAGGGTCTTGTGGGGATTTCTCATCGCGACGCTGTTGAATGGCGTCGTGACGTTCCTCCTCCGCGAGGTATCCCGGTCGGGTCTGACCTATCGCCCTTGGAACGGGCTCATCGTCGCCGCGGTTGTCGCCGCAGCGGTCACCCTGATCCTGTTCCGGGCCGAGCGACAGCGCGCAGCAGCGTCGGCGGCCTGAGCGCCTTGGGAGGGACACCTGTGCCAGAGGACCGATGGAAGCGGCTCGACCTGCCGCTCTGGGTGGCGGTCGCCGTCATGGTGGCTGTGGGGTGGTTGGTCATCCGAAGCGTCGAGGCCCGCACGGTCAGCTTCGCAGATCCCCAGGGGAGTCTGCGCGTCCGGTATCCTGAAGGCTGGCTCCCCGTTCCCGGTTCAACGGCCGCGCTGGACGTCCAGGACCCCTTGACCGGAGCCGCCGTACCCACGCGCCTGATCGTGGTGCGCGAACCGAGGGTCCCGGACAAGACCCTTGGTCAGGTGTCGACAGAGACCGCGTTGGCGCGTTCACAACAGCTGGCCATGTACCGAGTCGTCGCCGAGCGCGCCGGGCCGGTTGGAGGGAAGGACGCCCTCGTCATTGAGTACGCCTTTGTCGAAGACCCTCATGAGTCGGTGCTGGCGGCCGCACGGCTTCCGGTCGTGGTGAGAGGGTTGCAGGTCGTGGTCTTCGCCGACAGCGTTACGTACCACATCGACCTGCGGAGCGCAGCGGTGATCTTCGAGCAAGAACGCCGACAGTTCGACGCGATTCTCCGCGAGATGCAGTTCTGAGGAGGACCCGGTCCGATGAGGCTCCGTAGTACCCTGATCATCGCTCTGCTGACGACCGCCCTCATCGCAGCAACCACGTGGATCGCCGTTGCTGAAGTGTCTCCCGACATCATCGAGAAGGCGATCCCCCGTACAGTCTTTCTGGGTATCCTGATGCGCGTCCCCGGCGAGGAAGGGAAACTCGCGGTGATCGGGTCGTGCTCGGGATCGTTTGTCGGCCCCACGGGTCTCATCCTGACCGCGTCTCACTGCGTCCGCGCGGTGAAGGACGAACCCAAGTTGGGGATCAAGAACGGGGAGATGTTCCACCCGGATGGGCTGATGGCGGTCGCACTCAATCTCCCGGACAAGGCGCGCCCGGTGCTCCTCATGATCGCGAAGACCCTCGCCGATGATCCCAAAATCGACATGGCACTCCTGAAGATCGGGGCGGTCATCGGGCGGGGCGGACCGCAGCCCGTCCCGGCCGATCTCAAAGTTCCCTTCATACTCGTTGGGGACTCCGACGCCGTTCGTCACGGCGAGTCGGTGGCTGTCATCGGCTTTCCCGGCGTTGGCGGGGATACGGTGACGGTGAACAAGGGGAATGTGGCCGGTTTTACCGCGGATGACCAGAACCGGAAGCAGGATATGAAACTCGACGCAGAAGTGGGCCCTGGCAGCAGCGGCGGGCCGGTCATCACCGAGCGCGGAGAGCAGGTGGCAGTGCTTTCAGGCGGCGTTATGGATCCGCAGGCCAGAGCCCGCTCCGTGCGGGCGCCGCTCACCGGTCGCATGCCGTCGCAGTGGGCTCAGTCGATCAAGGACGACGTGGCCGGCGTGCGGTCCGGACAGACACCGTCGCCATCGGAGCGTCTGACAACCGTGCAGGGCCGGATTATCGACGCCGCGACGGGTGCCGGCATCCAGGGCGCCGGGGTCTTCGTCTTGCGACCCGGCGCGTCCCCGGAGTCGGCAACGAAGCAGGACATCATCGCGAGCGCGGTGACCGACGGGAATGGGTTCTTTCAGGTCAAGCCCGCCGTGAAAGCAGGCGCACTGTATCCCGTCGTGATCATGGCCTCCGGCTATCCGCCTGTCGCCGGAACCCTCGAGGTACCGGCCGCGGCGTCCGATGTTACTTCGCTGGGGACGGTGCAGCTCCAGCGCCAGTAAGCTCACTACCGGCCGTGCTCGTAGAAGCCCCGACCACTCTTCCGGCCCAGCCAGCCGGCCGTGACCATCTGTTTCAGCAACACGGGTGGCGCCCACCGCGAGTCTTTCGTCTCCTGAAACATCGCTTCGGCGATGTAGTAGGTCGTGTCGAGCCCCACAAAGTCCAACAACGTCAGCGGCCCCATCGGATAGTTGAGACTCAGCGTGACCGCGGTATCGATGTCTTCCCGCGTCGCCAGACCCTGCTCGAAGACCCGCACGGCATCCAGCAGATACGGCACCAGCAGCCGGTTCACGATGAACCCGGGTGCGTCCTTGGCCACGACCACTTTCTTGCCCAGTGACTCGGCAAAAACCCGCGCCGCCTGCAGGCTCTCCTCGGATGTGGCCAGCCCCCGGACAAGCTCGACCACGGGCATCACGGGCACCGGGTTCATGAAGTGCATACCGACCACGCGACCGGGCCGGCCGGTGACCGAGGCCATCTCGGTGATCGACAGCGACGACGTATTGCTGGCGAGGATGACCCCAGGCATCACCAGCTTGTCGAGGTCCTGCAGGACCTTCTTCTTCTCTTCCATCTTCTCGATGACGGCCTCGATGACCAGATCGACGCCGGCCAGGTCCGCCAGAGACGTCGTGCCGCGGACACGCGCGCGGGTCGCGTCGCGGGTGGGTGCGTCGAGTTTGCCCCGATCCACCGCCCGTTTCATCGACGCGTCGATCCGCTCGAGACCGCGCTGCAACAAGTCGCGTGTGACCTCGCGCACGACCACCTCGTATCCGGCGCGGGCAACGGTTTCCACGATGCCCGACCCCATCAGCCCACATCCAACGACTCCTACGCGACGAATCACGTTTGGCTCCTCCCCCAGTCCACGTTGCACGCTGTCTGGCCGCTCGAGCCTCTCAGGCAATCACGCCCAAGATCAACGCCGGTGCCGCGGCTGTCCCGTCTCCTATAGCATACGCGGCCGCGATGTCGTCAACGGCTTGTGCCACCGCGTCGCCGGTCCGTGCGTGAACGACGGCCAGGGTCTCGCCCCGCCGCACCGTATCACCGACCTTCCGCCCGAGCACGATCCCCACGGCCGCATCGATCGCATCACCCTTCTTCACGCGACCGGCGCCTAGCCGCATCGCGGCCAGACCCACGGCCTGCCCATCGATCGCCATCACGACGCCTGAGACTGGGGCGGGCACCGGCTCCTGTCTGGGCGCCTCTGGCAGGCGAGCGGGATCGCGTACGGTTGCCGCATCGCCGCCCTGCGCGTTCACCATCTCTTCAAACTTCGCCAACGCCGCGCCCTCGCGCAGCACCCGCCGGAGGTCTCGCGCTCCATCGTCCGC
>CBRGMJ010000208.1:0-4257 GCA_967797525.1 uncultured bacterium
TGCAGTTCACAACGACCTTCTTGAGCGTGACGGTGATCGTTCGAGAGCGCGAGCTCGGGACGCTGGAGCAGCTGGTGGTGACCCCCATCCAACCGATCGAGTTGATGCTCGGGAAAATCATTCCGCTGATGGTGCTCGGCTACATCAACATGACGTTCATCCTGCTTCTCGCCTGGGTCTGGTTCGGGGTGGCCGTCAAGGGAAGCCTGATGCTCCTGTACGCGATGACCCTTGCATTCTTCCTCTCGTCGCTGGGAATCGGGACGCTCATCTCGACGGTGTCCAAGAACCTGCAACAAGCGTTGCAACTGTCGCAGATCACGTTGCTGCCGAGTATTCTCATCTCGGGCTTCCTGTTCCCTCGGGAGTCGCTGCCGGTGGCGCTGCAGTGGGCCGGACAGGCGCTGCCACTGACGTACTACATCATCGTGGTGCGCGGGATCATCATCAAGGGTGTGGGGTTCGGCTTCCTCTGGCGGCAGATTATTCCGCTGGTCGTGCTGGCGCTCATCGTGTTTGGCCTGGCGATCAGCCGGTTCCAAAAGAAGATCGACTGAGTGGAGGCTCCGATGCGTCTCTCAAAGGGATGGGCGGTCTTCGGCATCTCAGGCGCCGCCGTGTTCGCGCTGATCAGCGGTGCGACGCTGGTCTGGCTCGTGGGTCACCGCTAGCGGCCGACGGGTGTCGGGCGTGCGATCGGGTAGCGCAGGGGAAACCGGCTCCAGACCGAACTACTTTGCACAATTCATGAGGAGATGGTGGAGAGGATGAAGCGATTCATGTTGTACGCGTCCGTGGTCGCCGCCGTCGCCATAATGGTCGCCGTGCCCGCCGCCACTCCCACGATGGGGCAGCAGGCCGGCGAAACCGTGACCTGGGGCGAGGATTTCGAGCTTGTCCTGCTCGACCCACGCGTAACCCAGTCGCGGCACGAGGCCCAGGTCATCATGCAGATGTTCGACACGCTGGTGTTCCTCGACACCGACGGGAAGCTCTATCCGGGTCTGGCCGAGTCCTGGGACTACTCGAAAGACGGCAAGAGCATCACCTTCAAGCTGCGCAGAGGTGTGCGGTTCCACGACGGAACGTCCTTCAATGCAGAGGCCGTCAAGTTCACCTTCGACAGCACCGTGGACCCCAAACTGGGCTCGCAGGCCGCAGTTGACTTCCTCGGCCCGTACCAGTCGACAACCGTGATCGATGAGTTCACTGTAAGGGTGAATTGGAAACAGCCCTTCGCAGCCGCCCTGACCAACCTCAGCAACCCCTGGCTGCTGGGGATCGTCTCACCGACGGCGGTGAAGCAGAAGGGCGACGCCGGCTTCGCGGTCGCCCCCGTCGGGACGGGTCCATTCAAGTTCGTTGAGCACGTCCCCAGGGTGCGCACGGTGCTCGAGCGCAACGACCAGTACAATTGGGCCCCCAAGGCTTACAAGCACCAGGGTGCCTCGAGGATCCGGCGGCTGGTCTTCCGGATCATCCCAGATGCCTCGACGCGCGTGGCGGCCCTTGAGCGCGGCGAGATCGATGTGGCCGATGCGCTGCCTCCCATCGACGTGCGCCGGTTCAAGGGGACCCCGACCTTCGACGTCATGGTCGGCGATGTCTCCGGCATCCCGTTTTCCTACCTGCTCAACACCAGCAAAGCCCCCACCGACGACGTGCGGGTCCGGCAGGCGCTCATCCTCGCGGCCGACCGCGCGAAAGTGACCGATCAGGTGTTCTTCGGCGTCGCGAAGCCGGCGTTCGGCCCCATCACGCCCACCACGCCCGGGTACTGGTCGGGGGTCGAGAAACTGTACCCGTACGATCTGAGCAAAGCGAGACAACTGCTAGAGGAAGCCGGGTGGAAGCCCGGCCCGGGCGGCATCCGGCAGAAGAACGGCCAGCCGCTGGAGATCTCGCTCCTCAACTATCTTCAGCCGGAACTCGCCGTCGCGGTTCAGGCTGCGGTGAAGGACGTCGGCATCAAACTCGACACCGAGCGGGTCACGAAGGCCAGGCAAGACGAGGCGATCATCAACAACGACTACAATGTCGGCGCGATCCGGTGGGTGGCGGTCGACCCCAGTGTGATCGGCATCCCCTTCTACTCGCGCAACATCCCCCAGCCCGGTAAGTTCAAATTCAACTGGTCACGCTTCGGCTCTCCCGAACTCGACCGGTTGATCCTTGAGGGGGACACCACGATCGACCCCGCTCGGCGGGCGGAGATCCTCTCCAGAGTCCAGAAGTTCGTCATGGACCGCGCCCTGATGATGCCCATCCACGTCAGCGCCCAGGCGATCGGGTACCGGCGATCGGTCCAGGGCCTGCGGTTTGCACAGGGCTTCTGGCAGGTCTTGTTCTACGACGCGTCGGCCTCCCGGTAGCGGAGACCGCGTGTAGCCTCCGGGGGAGCGCGGTACCGCGCCTCCCCCGGCGTGACCCGCCCCGCGCGCGATGTCGGCGTACGTCACGAGACGGTTGCTAGGGACGATCCCGGTCCTGATCGTCGCCACAACCCTTGCCTTCCTCGTCCTTCACCTGATTCCCGGGGATCCGGTCAACCTGATGCAGGGTGGCGTGCCCGCGTCGCTGGAACTTCGTGAGAACCTCCGCCGGCGTCTCGGACTCGATCAGCCTCTCCACATCCAATATCTGAACTTCATCGGGCGAGCCATCCGCGGCGATCTGGGGACGTCGTTCCGGACGCGGCAGCCGGTCACCCGAGTGATCGCCGAGCAACTGCCGGCGACGCTCGAACTGGCTGCGGGTGGGATGCTCATCGGCGTCACCTTGGGGATGCTCATGGGCCTCATCGCCGGTTTACGGCCAAACAGCCTGGCCGACAGCGCAACCATGCTGGTCGCCATCACCGGCATCTCGATACCCGGCTATTGGACCGCGATGATGTTGATCTACGTGTTTGGTCTGAGGCTTGGCTGGGTGCCCATCGTCGGCTCGGGGCTCCCCGCGCTGATCCTCCCATCGATCGTCGTCGGGTCGTTTGCCGTCGGCGACATCGCGCGGCTCGTGCGGTCGAGCATCGTCGAGGTGCGGGGCGAGGACTACATCCGGACGGCGCGGGCCAAGGGACTGCCGGAGCGCCGCATCGTCCTGCGTCACGCGCTGCGCAACGCGATGATCCCGGTCGTCACGCTGATCGGGCTGCAGTTGGGGCTGTTCGTGGGTGGGGGTGTCATCACCGAGACGGTCTTCGCGCGGCAGGGCATTGGCAAGATGCTGGTCGATGCCATCCTCGAGAAGGACTATCCAATCGTCCAGGCTGTGATCCTGATGATCACCTGCGCCTACATCGTGGCCAACTTCGTGGTGGATATCCTGTACTCGCTGCTCGACCCGCGCATCCGCTATGGTTAGCGGGTACCGCATGGCCTGGAAGCGGCTGCTGCGGAACCCGGGGGCGCTGGTGGGCGGATGCGTGCTGACAGTACTCCTGCTTCTGGCCGTCATCGCGCCCGCGGTTTCGCCGTACGATCCGAACCAGCACAACGTCGGCCCGCCCCTGGCCGCACCGGACCGGGCCCACCCGATGGGCACAGATCGCTACGGGCGAGACGTGCTGAGCCGCATCCTCCTCGGCGCGCGACTCTCGCTGCCTATCGGGCTGCTCGCCGTCTCGCTTGCGCTGGTGACCGGCACAGCCCTTGGGCTCGTCACAGGGTACTTCGGTGGGCGCGTCGATTCGATCGGGACCAAGGCCATCGACATCATGTTGGGCTTCCCGCCGATCATGCTCGCCCTGCTGATCATCGCGATTCTTGGGGTCGGGATCTCGAATGTAGTCCTGGCCGTGGGCATCGGCGGGATTCCGCGCTTCGCTCGCATAGTGCGGGGAGCCACTATCGCAGCGCGCGAGCACGTCTACGTCGAAGCGGCGCGGGCGCTTGGAGCCAGCGCCTCGCGGTTGATCTTCGGGCACCTCCTCCCGAATGTCTCGGCGCCGATCATTGTCCTGGCCACGCTGTACATCGGCCGGGCGATCCTGGAAACATCGGCTCTGGGCTTCCTGGGAATGGGGGTGCAGCCGCCGACGCCCGAGTGGGGGACGCTGTTGAGCGAAGGCCGAGAATTCATGCGCCACGCGTGGTGGCTGATGGTGTTCCCCGGCATGGCGCTTTTCCTGACGGTTGTCTCGATCAACCTGCTCGGCGACCATCTCCGCGAGGTGCTCGATCCCCGCTTGAAAGGAACATGATCATGTCATCACCGGCAGGACTATGGCTCCAGTGGTTGCTCACCGCATTCAGTTTT
>CBRGMJ010000209.1:0-4242 GCA_967797525.1 uncultured bacterium
GCTCGGAGGCTTGCGGGCGGGCAGTCGGTAGACAGGAGCCGATGCCGCCCGATGGGAATTGACGACCTCCTGCGCGAGCTCGGGTTTTTCGACCCCGGCGTGATCAGGTTGAACCCACCGGCGTCCGAGCGCGATCTGGCAAAGTCCGAAAATGAGCTGGGCGTTCGCCTGCCTCGGTCGATGCGCGCGGTCCTCGGCGCGTTCAATGGCGGCATGATGGTGAGCGAGCCCGTGATGGGCGTGCCGCCGATCCAATCGGCGCTCGATCTCGTTTTCGCGACCCGCCAAGCCCGCTCGTACTGGGGCGCGCTGGGCTGGACCGACGCCTACGTGGAGGTGGGCTACGACGGCGCGGGCGGCCCGTTCGTGTTGCTGCTCGACCGCACCGATCCGTCGGGTGAATCCCCGATCGGGGTCTTCGATACCGGACAGATGACGGTGGATGAGATCGTCGCCTCGACCTACACGCACTTCCTCTGGATTCTCACCCAGGACGTGAAGTGGCGCCATCAGGCTGACGGTACGGCGCGCGCCCGCGACGATGTCCGGTGGACCGCCAAACAGGTGATCGTTCAGCCGGCGGCGCTGTCGCCGTGGCGTTTCAACGAAGCTTGGATGCTGGCGCACGATCCCGCACTCGCCCGTTGGCGATAGTCGCGCGTCATGTGCGTTGACACGCGGTGGCCGTCGGCCGTAAGATGAGTGAGCACTCACTCACTACCGACTCCGATGCCACGCCTGACCGCGCGCGACCGCCGAACACACAGCGCTGAGCGCCGTAGGCAGATCCTGCGGGCCGCTGCGCGCGTGTTCGCCGACCGCGGCTACGCGACCGCGACGATCGAAGACGTTGCCCGCGCCGCCCACGTCGCTGAAGGCACGATCTACAACTACTTCCGCAGCAAAGAAGACCTGCTGATCCATATTCCGAGGCATATCGTGGGGCCGGTGCTCGAGCAGCTCGCGGCGCTGCCCGAAGTCGAGACGGCCGAAGCGGCCGAGCGGGCCCTGATTGCCATGGGCGAGGCGATGGTCGAGCGGGTGAGCGGCAACATCCGGTTTGTGAAGGTCTTTCTCTCGGCGCTACCCCATCTCAGCCGGCGCGCGCGCGAGGAGTACATGCGGCTGATGCCGATGGCGACCGCCGGGATGCTCGAGGCACATCTGCGAAGAGGGATGGCCCGTGGCGTGTACCGACGGGACCTCGACCCTGCGGTGGCGGGGCGCGCGCTCCCCGCCATGATCTTCATGATTACGCTGGGCCAGCGGGTCTTCTTGGGCCGGCGGATGACCCCGTCCATGTCCCGCACGTTCGTTCGTGAGGCTGTCAGGCAATTTTTGCAGGGCGCCCTCGACCACCGGGTACCAGTCTGATCACGGCGGAGGCACACGTGAGCACACGATCACTGATCCGATTCCTGGCCGGCTGCTGCACGGTGGCGTTGTTGACCGGCGCGGCGCCTCCCCGAGCCGCGGCGCAGACCCCACCGGCCGCCCCGCCGCCCCGGGCGATCACGCTGTCGGAAGCGCTGGCGCTGGCCGCGCAGAACAACCTGACGTTGAAGGTGGCCGCGTTTGAGAGCCAGGTAGCGCGCGCGCAGCTCGCCCAGGTCGAGGCGCTTCGATCGGGCACGGTGGTGCTCACGGGCTCGTACACCCGGATCAACGATCGAGGCGGCACGACGATCACGATTCCCGCCAGCCCACCGAGCATCCCGTCGCCGGTCACCGTCACGCTGCCGCCGACCAGCTCCGATCTATTTTCGACGGCGCTGACCTACCAAATCCCGCTGGTGAGCGGTGGTCGTATCGAGTCGCAGGTCGCCCTCGCCAAGGCCAACCTCAAGGGCGCCGACGCCGCACTGGAACGCGCAAAGCAGCAACTCGTGCTCGACGTGAAGCAAGCCTACTTCCAACTCCTGCTGGCCCAGGCCAGCATGGACGTCGCGCTGCGCACGGTGACGGCGGCCGAGGAGAACCTGCGTGTGGCCAGGGCGCGGGTGACCGCCGGTGCGGCACCGCGGTTTGACGAGATCCAGGCCGAGGTAAACTCCGCCAACGCGCGACAAGGGTTGATCCGGTCGAGGAACGCGCAGGCGCTGGCCCAGCACGGGCTCAACGCCGTCGCGAACCTTCCGCTGGATACGGCGCTCGCCCCGCGCGAAACGATGACGCTGGTGGCGGTCCGCGGCGACGTCGCGGCATTGATCCGCCGCGCGTTCGAAGCCCGGCCCGAACTCGCCGAGCTGCGTGCGCGTCTCGAGGCCGCCACGGCGGCGATCGAGATCGCGAAAGCCGGCGGCCGTCCCGCGCTGGTGCTCTCCGGCGGGCCAAACTACGGCAACAGTGTCAGCGGCGCGTCGACTGGTGCGGCGGCTGCGGGGTGGAGCGTCACGCTGGCGGCGACCGTCCCCCTGTTCGACGGCGGCGTGACGGCACAACGTGTCCGCGAAGCCGAACTGCGCGTCGAGCAACTGCGGGTCGGCGAAGCGCAGATACGGCAGGCGATCGAGCTCGACATCCGCCGGGCGCTGCTGACCTATGGATCGGCTGCCGAAGAGCTGGCGACTGCCGATAAGACGGTCGAACAGGCGGAGGAAGGATTGCGGATCGCCAGCGTCCGCTTCGCGGCGGGGGTCTCCACCAATCTGGAAGTCATCCTGGCCCAGGCCGCACAGTCGCAGGCGGCGGGCAACCGCATTCAGGCGCTCTTCAATGTCAATGTCGCCCGCGCGCAACTGGAGCGCGCGGCCGGAGGAGCAGTGGAGTGACGCGCCGCATCTCGCCAAGGGTCCGCGTCGTGATCATCCTCCTGGCCGTAGCCCTGGGGGCCTGGATGTTCGTGCTGCCTCGCCACCGTGCAGGCAACAACCGGATCGAAGGCTCGGGCACGATCGAGGCAACGCAGGTCGATGTCGCGCCGAAGGTGGCCGGCAGAGTCACGAGTCTGAAGGTGCGCGAGGGCGATACGGTCCAGGCCAATCTGGTGATTGCCGAGCTCGACCATGAAGAGCTGGACGCCCAGGTCGCGCAGGCGCGCGCGGCGGTGGCCGTCGCTGAGGCCCGCGTAGCGCAGACTGAGGTCGCGCTCTCGATGCAGCGGACGCAGGCGGCTGCCGCCATCGACCAGGCGCGGGCGGCGGTAGAGGCGAGCCGCACACGCGTTCCGCAGGCCGGCGAGAGCGTCGAGTTGCAACGGGCCTCTGTCAACGCTCAAGTGGAGCAGGCCAACGCGCAGGTCGCGGCGGCCGCCGCGCAGGCGGCCGCCGCCGAGGCGGCTCTGCGGGCCGCGGACGCGAATCTCCAGGCCGCGGAGGCCGCACTGTCACACGCGCAGTCGGACACCGCGCGCGCCGATGCCTTGTTCCGTCAAGGCGCGATTGCCGCCCAGCAGGTGGAGGCGGCACGCACGGCGCTCGCGGCGGCGGTTGCGCAGCGCGATGCGGTACGCGCGCAGCGTGATGCCGCGCGCGCACAACGGGACGCTGCGACGTCCGGTCAAGCACAGGCACAGGCAGCGCTGGCCGCCGCCCGGGCCAACCGCCGGAGCGTCCCCATCCGCCAGTTCGACGTCGCCGCCTCACGCGCGCAAGTGAATCAGGCCGAGGCGGCGCTGCGTGCGGCGACGTCGGCCTCCGGGTTGGTGGTGCAGCGCGAACGCGAGGTCGCAGCCGCCCGCGCGGCCGCGGAGCAGGCCAGAGCGACGCTGGCCCTGGCCATGACCGCTCGCAGCCACGCGGTGCTGCGCGCCCCGATCACCGGAACCATCATCGCGAAACAGGTCGAAGTCGGCGCCCTGGTGACCGCGGGCTCGCCGGTCATGACGGTGGCCGATCTGACGAGGCCCTACCTGCGAATCTTCGTCGGCGAGACCGACCTGGGCCGCGTGAAGCTGGGGCAGATCGTCGAGGTTCGCGTCGACGCCTACAAAGGGCGCGTGCTGCAGGGAACCGTGGATGAGATCAGCGGCCGTGCGGAGTTCACGCCCGGCAACGTACAGACGAAGGAAGAGCGAGTAAAGCTCGTCTTCGGGGTCAAGGTGACGCTCGCGAACCTCGAGGGTATTCTGAAACCCGGCCTGCCGGCGGACGCGGCGATTCAGGTCGAGCCCGTCGCCTCGCGCTGATGATCTCTCGGCACGCCGACGCCCTCGCTGTTGTCTGCGCGGGGCTCACCCGCGGCTTTGGGGGGCTGGTGGCGGTCAGCAAGCTGGATCTCGAAGTCCGGCGGGGGGAGATCTTC
>CBRGMJ010000210.1:0-4235 GCA_967797525.1 uncultured bacterium
GTCTTCCGTCCTGACGGGCGCCGGCGCCCCGATCACCACGTTCCCGGGTCGCCGCTTGTCCGCGGGGGTATCGGGTGCCGGTGTGGTCTTCACGCGCAAGACGAGCGAGGCCGCCCCGACCAGCACGACGAATCCCGCTGCCGTCAAGACCGGCAACAGCCGGGCCGCGCGTGTTCCGCGTTTGCCCGCCCCGGTCTGGGCAACTTCGGTGGCCGCGATCCGGTCGAGAGGTGCATCCGCCGGATCCACGTTTGACGGCATCGCGGAGGCGGCCGGTATCGAAGGAAGCGCAGCCGCGGCCCGCGTCGCAGACGCCACACGCACGGTTGGCCGCTCCTGTGGACGCGGCGTCTCTGTCCGTTGCAGAGGTGTTGCGTCAGGTTCTGGCTGAGCGACACCTGCCTGAGCGCCACTCTGCCGGATGAACTCCATGACTTTCGCGGTCCTCGGGGTGTCGGGATCGCGGTCCGTATGGAGCTGCATCGCCGCTGTGGCGAGCTGCAAGGCGTGCTCGAGGTCGAAGTGCGGTGACGCTTGGTCGAGGCCCAGCGTCCCCCTGCTCTCGGACCAGCGCTCTCGCACCGCGATCGCCTGATGACGGAGGGCGACGATAATCGCGCGGCGTGTCCGCTCGAGGAAGGTTGTTCCCCATTCGGAAAGTCCACCGGCCTCCGCTTTGGCGACTGAGGCGCGTAGGGCGAGGAACTCCCGATGGAGCGCGAATGCGCGGTCGACCTTGGGAGTACGGTCGCCAAGGACAAGCACCCGGGCTTCCCGGTATGCTCGAGCAAGTTGATCGGTGAACATCGCCGACTTTGACATCTGTTGGCCCATGTCGCCCGGTAGGCGGATGAATGCCTCTCGGTAGGTGTATGCCCTGGTGGGTGTCCGCAGAGACTGCGGGAAACGTGTGTGGGAAAGCCGCGAGCCTGGGGGAACCTCCCCCAGGCCCGGGACCGCGCGACGGGTCGACTTACTTGTTGAGTTTGGAGATCTTTGACCCTTCCAGCGTCAAGTTGTACATCAGGCCCTTTTGACCGATGACGAATCCCACGACCGGCTGATTGATCTTGCTCGTATCAATTGAAGCGCCGGCACCCAGGTCGACGATGACCACGGAGCCATCGACACCGACCTGCCAGCCCTGGCTCACCTGGAACTTCTTGAGTGCCTCTTCCTGGAGAAACACGATGATGACGTCCTTCTTCTGCGCGCCCAACTGGAGCCCGATGGAGGCGGCGCCGATACTGTAGTATGCGGCGGTCTTGCCGCCGATGCGGAGCGCGCCCTCACCGTACTCCCCGCCGATGCCGATGCCGGCCTTGAACACTCCGGCAAACACCAGCACGCCCTTGGCGGTCTGAAGGAACTGGTTGGCGTTCTTCACCTGCTTCGTGAACCGGTCGAGGACCGCGTTCACACCCGCGTCGATCTCCTGCGCGGTCTTTGCCTGGCCCGGGCTTGGCAGCAGCAACGTCACTGCCAGGCACACGCACACCGACCACACCAGTATTCTCGTCAATCTCTGGACCAGCATTGCGATCGCCCTCCTCATTAAATGTTGTTCAACAGATGTTGTTCAACTATTCGCTGCGATTCTTGCACACGCTTCGCAGCCACACAAGGACTCAGTCTAGCCGGCGGGCAGCGGCCGCCCTTCGTAGCGCAGCACTTCATCCAAACCCAGCGCTCTGAGTTTTACCCCAATTTCGCCCGGACTCTTCCTTGTGAGTGGGATATCTTCCATGGTCGCCAGCCGCAGCGTCAGCCGCGCCACCCGGACCGCCTCGAGCTGGATCAGCCGCGCCGAGACCTTATCGAGCGAATCCATCGCCGTATGACCGAACCCACGCACCGCGGCTTCGGACGATCCCACCGTGCGCGAACTCATTGTCGCCGCCGGGATCCCGTGGAGCGCGAACGGGAACATGTCGGAGTACATGCCGAGCTGGTCGCCGACCGCAACGTCGGGATCGAGCATCTGGTCGAACAGCCCCCGAAACCAACGGATCGCCTCCGGCCATCCCTGCAGCTGGAGCGAGGCGTTGATACTTCGGCCGGCGCCGTCCAGGTTCAGCATGAAGCGGATCCGCTCAGCATGGTGGCGACCCGCGTAGTCGCGTGCACCGAGCAAGCCCATTTCTTCCTGCGCGAACGCGACGCACCGCACCGTCCGGCGCAGCTGCAGTTTGTGCGGCGCGATGGCCCGCGCGGCCTCGAGCACCACGGCGACCCCGGTCGCGTTGTCCATCGCCGCCTGGCTGATATCGTGGCCGTCGTAGTGGGCGCCGAGCAGGACGATCTCGTCGGGGTGCTGCTGCCCCCGGAACTCCGCCACCACGTTCGCGGAGGTCACCGGGTGGTTCTGATTGGTCGAAGTGATCTTGACCCGCACAGGCCCGTTGCGGCTCATACGCACCATCGCCTGACCGGCTTCGTACGACACGCCGATGGCCGGGATCTCACACGGGTGACCAAAGCGCGCCGACCCGGTCTCGGGCAGGCCTCCGGCTTCGCCGCGCATCCAGATGAACCCTATCGCTCCCTCGGCCAGCGCCCGGCCCAGTTTCTCGCAGCGGTGCATCTGGCGCGAAAAGAAGCGGGGCTGCGCAGTCGTCGCCATCGCAATCGCGCCGCGCAGCTCGTCGCGACGGACGACATAGCTCTGGGGATCACCGTCGCCGAGGAAAATCAGCGGGCCCTCGACTTCACCCGGCGGGCAGAACGGCAGCGCGATGGACGGGATGTCCCGTGACGCCGGTGCGACCACGGTGAGGCGCGTCTCTTTGCGCGTCCAGCCCGCGCAGGTGAACGTCTCAGTGTCTGTCCGGTCGACGCCGATCTGGGCGAAACGGTCCCGAATGTACTCCGCGGCCCGGCGCTCCTGCTCGGTGCCCCCAAATCGCGGGCCGAACCGGTCCACGAGCTCTTCGACGAACTCGAGCCCGTTGCGAGACAAAAAGAGATCGGATACGATTTGCCGTTCCACAGCGTCGCCCACCCGGATCCTCCCTCAAGCAGTGGTTGCAGCGCCGCGGGCGGCCGCAAAACGATCGGGCCGATATAGCGCCAGTAGTGGCTCGGATCGGTCGTGGGCGACTTCGGCCGCAACCGCACGGCCGAGGAACGGCGCGAGGGTGACCGCGCTGTGGCTGACCGCTAGATAGTAGCCCCCGATCCCCTTCACCGGGCCGACGGCCGGGTAGCTGTCGGCAGGGATCGGCCGCGTTCCGACCCGCACCGCCTCGGGCTCGACGCCGCGAATGCCCGGCAACACCATCGCCGCGTGCCGAACGACGTCACGGGCTGCAGGGAGGGTCTCGGGCAGCGTCGCGCCCGCCGTTGTCCGGTCGGTTTCTTCGATGTGCAACATCAGGCGCCCGCCGCCGTCCGGGCGGATATGGCACTGCGGGGCATGGAGGATCGCGCGGAGGCACGTCGGCGCCGGCGTCGTGAAGACCAGGAATCCCCGCGTGGGCGACTCTGGGATGCGCATGTCCGGGTCGACGACGTGGTTGGCCCAATGCCCCGCGCAGTTCACGACGACATCCGCGTCCAGCCGTTCGCCTCCGGCGCAGTGGACACCGGTGACACGCGCGCCAGCGATCTGGAGCCGGTCGACTTTCACGCCGGTCCGCAGCACAGCACCATGGCGCACCGCCGCGTCGACCATGGCGTGGGCATACAGGACGGGATCGACCCAGCCCTCGCTCGGGTAGAAGGCCACAGGCGCGCCACCGACGGCCGCGTAGTCGATATCCGGCTCGAGATCGCCGAGCTGCGCCGAGGTCAGCCACTCGACCTCGTACCCCCACGAACGGAGACGCCGGATCTTCTCGCGCTGGGCGTCGCGTTTCGTGTCATCGAGATACCATTCGATATTGCCCGATCGATGCCACCACGGTGTGCGCCCGAACTCATCGGCCAGCGCCACGTGGGCCTGCATACCGGCGACGTTCAGGTCGTGGTAGGCGCGGGGCGGCTTGTTGTTGGCGTTGATCCAGGCAAAACTCGCGCCGGACGTACCACCGCCTACGTACCCGGCCTCCAGGATGGTGACCCTGGTACCGGCCTGCGCGAGGCGAAACGCGACCGAGGCGCCGACGACGCCGGCGCCGATGACGATGACATGAGTCATGCTGTCGTTGGTGTGACTCCCTCGGTGGTGAAATGGTGAGCACCGACCGTATTCTTCTCGCCTCGAGGGTTTCCTGTTGTCTTCATGCGCAGCGGGA
>CBRGMJ010000211.1:0-4223 GCA_967797525.1 uncultured bacterium
GGCGGTGCGGGGCGCCAAGATCGTCTTTCATCCCCACCACACGGGGAGCGATCAGAACGGGGTCCGTCTGACACATTGGGGCGCGGCCGATGCGCCGTACTACGAGAAGGCGATGCTGATGCGCAGCATGGAGAACGGCATCTACTTTGCCAGTGTCAACTATGCGTTGCGCTTCCAAGAATCGGCGACAAGCCTCATCGCCCCGTCAGGCAAGTGCCAAGCGTACTTGCCTTATGGGCAGGAAGGCGTACTGGTGCAAGCCATCAACGTCGAGGAAGCAACCGGTTTGATCGCCACTCGATACGCACCCGAGCGTTATCAAGAATCCACGTTGGAATGATTACCGACATTGCTAGGGTATCCAGGTGGTGTGGGAACGGGTCAGGTGAGGTCGGTCCAAGGGGGCGAGTTACGGCGACGTCTTCTACGTACTGCAACGCGCGTGAGGGTACCTCATGAACAGCTTCCGGGTGCGCCAGATCGATCACGTTGAGGTGCTTGTGCCCAGCAGATACGAGGCCGCGCAGTGGTATCAGCGTGTGCTCGGTCTGGAGATTCTGAGTGAGTATCACGACTGGGCAACCGATCCGCGAGGGCCGTTGATGATTTCCAGCGACGGAGGGAGCACGAAACTGGCGCTCTTTGAGGGACAGCCGCAAGGACGGCGGCCGACGGCAGGCTTTCATCTCGTCGCGTTTCGCGTCGACGTCGAGGGGTTCATTGCGTTTCTGAGACGTCTTCAACACCTGCAGTTGAAGGATCACCGCGATCGACTTGTCACGGCCGACTCTGTGGTTGACCATGAGAAGGCGTATTCGATCTACTTCGTAGATCCATACGGACATCGCTTGGAATTGACGACATACGAGTACGAGGCTACACAGACGGCACTGGCGGCGCTCGGAGGCGCGGGGGAGATGTCGAGTGTCAAGTGAGAAGAAGTACTGGTTTCCCGCCAAGCGCTACGGCTGGGGCTGGGGCATTCCTTCGTCTTGGCAAGGGTGGGTAGTCTTGTGCGCGTTCGTCGCGTTGCTTGCGCTCGGTGCTCTGGTGGTCCCACCTGACAGGCAGCCGGGCTGGTATCTTGGCTTTGTCGGCGTTTGTAGCGTCGTGCTCATCGCCGTGTGCTGGCTGAAGGGCGAGCCGCCCCGTTGGCGTTGGGGCGGCCGATGAGTGTGCCTGACCCGTCGGCGTGGCACTCTTTCCAACCGGTCGCGATGATCCGGCCGTCTCTGATGCCGGTCTCATTGGACAATTGCACCTGGCGTTCGCCGCGCTCTTCTTCCTGACGCTCATGTACTTCTCACTTTTCTTGTTCACGAAGACGGACCCGACCAAACGGCCCACGAGGAGGAAACTGCAACGGAACAAAGTCTACAAGGCGTGCGGCTACACGATGGGTCTTTGCCTCCTGCTCATTGTCGTTTACTCGCTTGTTCCCACGGATGCGGCAGCGGTACTCAGGGACCTTCGCTCACTGTTCTGGTTGGAGGCTGTCGCCATCGTGGCCTTCGGGATCTCGTGGGGCACGAAGGGCGAGGCAATACTGAAGGACGAGGTCTGAGGACCAGGATGGGTTCGTGGTTCAGTCGAACAACCCGTGTATCGTGTTGGCCAACGCGGTTCGCCCGATGCTAGAGATGGAAGACCGAACGCGGCGGTGTCCCGTCGCTGGGCGCTTGGCACGATGACTGCGCGAGAGGATTCGCTGCAAGGTTCCGTCTACTACTCGTCAGCGCGGGCGATGGCGTCGGCGATCCGGCGCAGGGATATCTCGTCGGAAGAACTCGTGCGCGCCTGTCTCGATCGGATTGAGGCGGTCAACGGCGCGCTCAACGCTGTCGTGCAGATTGCGCCCGACAAAGCCATCGGTCGCGCGCGTGAGGCGGATGCCGCGATCGCCGGTGGAGAGACCTGGGGGCCCCTGCACGGCGTCCCGATGACGATCAAGGACTCACTGGACACTGCCGGCATGATCACCACCGGCGGAACCAAGGGCCGCGCATCATTTGTACCCGAGCGGGACGCGACAGTCGTGGCGCGGCTGCGCGGGGCCGGGGCGATCCTCCTGGGCAAGACCAATACCCCGGAACTGACACTGTCGTTCGAGACCGACAATCTCGTCTACGGGCGGACGAGCAATCCCTACGACCTAACTCGGACGCCGGGTGGAAGCAGCGGCGGGGCCGCGGCGATCGTGGCCGCGGGTGGTGTCCCATTTGATATCGGCAGCGACTATGGGGGCAGCATCCGGCTGCCTGCGCACTTCTGCGGAATCGCCGGCATCAAGCCGAGCGCCGGGCGGGTCTCCCGCACTGGCCACATCTACCCCTTTGGCGGGCTTCAGGATTCGTTTCAGCAAATTGGACCGCTGGCGCGCTCAGTCGACGATCTCTGTTTCATCACGCCGCTCATCGCCGGCCCGGACTGGATCGACCCGAGCATCACACCGATGCCGTGGCTCGATCCCCTCGACGTCGATCTTGGGACGCTGCGGGTCTCGTCTCATACGGACAACGGTGTGGTCACGCCCACAGCCGAGACGAAGCGAACCGTCGAAGCCGTCGCGTGGGCATTATCCTCGATGGTGCGCTCCGTCGATGAGATCCGACCACCCCAGGTTGAGGAGTCGTACGAGCTCTGCCTCGACCTGTACCGCTGGGATGGCGGGGCCGCCGTATCGCGCCTGCTGCGTGAAGCCGGCACTACGGAACACACACTGCCAAGGATCACGACGGCGACCGCGATTCCCCCGGTGCAATTGGACGCCCTCATTGCGCGTTGGTACGCTTTCCGGAGTCGCATGCTCTCCTTTATGGAGCGATATGACGCGATCGTGTGCCCGGTCAACGCGACGCCCGCGGTCCCTCACGGCGCGGCGGTTGCCGGTACGCTGGCCCCGTTCAGCTACACCATGACATACAACGTGACCGGGTGGCCCGGCGCGGTCGTCCGCGCGGGAACGTCACCCGAAGGACTGCCGATTGGCGTCCAGATCGTGACCCGACCCGGACGGGAGGATGTAGCCCTTGCGCTTGCCAGGTTCGTAGAGACGGCATGCGGGGGCTACCAGCGACCGGCGCTCTGACCATGGAACCGCAGAACATCTATGACGACCCTGAATTCTTCGCCGGCTATTCGACCCTTGAGCGGTTCGGAGCCGGGTGGGAGCGGGCGATGGAGCACGCCGATCTGCTCGCGCTCCTGCCCGACGTCGGCGATCGGCGGGTCCTGGACCTCGGGTGCGGGGCCGGGCAGCTCGCACACTGTCTCGCCACGACCGGAGCCGCCGAGGTTGTAGGTGTCGACGTGTCGGAGCGGATGCTGTCGCTGGCGCGCGCCGAATGGGCCCACCCGCGGGTCACGTTCTGTCGCGCGGCGATCGAGCAGGTGGCGTTTCCACCCGCGCGGTTCGATCTGGTCGTGAGCTCGCTGGTGTTGCATTACGTGGACGACTACACGGGGTTGGTCTCGCGTATCGCAGAGTGGTTGGCACCCGGCGGCGTGCTCGTCTACTCAACCGAGCACCCCATCTTCACCGCGCGCCTTCCGGGCGACGGCTGGGTGCTCGACGACGCGGGCCGGCGTGCACGCTGGAGTTTGGACCGGTACGCCGACGAGGGCCCCCGTGAAGAGACGTGGTTCGTCCCGGGCGTGCGGAAGGTCCACCGCATGTTGGCCACGCTGATCAACGCCCTCGTGGATGCCGGACTCGTGGTCGAGCGCATCGTCGAGCCGATCCCCAGCGAGGAATGGCTCCATACCCACCCGCTGGCAAGCGATGAACGACGCCGGCCCACGTTCTTGTTGGTCCGCGCTCGCAAACCCTAATTCTCTGGCCATGAGCGAGCAGACCGAGACGCACAGAATCACCGCCGCGAGCTCCTCTGGATGCGCTCGCCACTAGGCGGGCACGCATTCTGCCCACGGCCAACCCGCCGGCAGATCCCACGCGATCAACTTCGACCTGGGTGCACCCGGCCGGGGACTGGGTGGAGTGGGAGTCCGGTTCGCGTGACGCGGGGACTGTAAGGTAAGGAAACGTTGGACAAGGCCCTGATCACATCGGCGGGGCCATTTTCTTTTTCTGGAGAAACTCACGGGCGTCCCGCATATTTCGTTGCGTCGGGCCGATGAATGGCATGGGAATGCGGGGGTTCGCCGCCAAATCGTGCCTCGCCAACTCGGTCCGCACCGAGTTGGCGCCGGAGGGAGAGGGGACG
>CBRGMJ010000212.1:0-4215 GCA_967797525.1 uncultured bacterium
ACTGAGGTGGCGGGTCGGTCTGATAGATCGAATCTGGAGCACCGGCGCATTCTCGAGGCCCTCAGAGCCCGAGAGGCCGATCACGCTGCCCAGCGGATGGCGGAGCATATTCGGAGCGTTTTGGCTGACTATCTGACTGTGGTTGACAAACATGCTTCCGACGGACCGCTCTCAGAAGGGTGAGTAGCATGGTCTCTCGAGGGCTCAACGGTCACTCTCGGCCGATTCGTGTCCTCCTCGGCAAGGCCGGGCTCGACGGACACGACCGTGGCGTGAAAGTGATCGCGAGGGCTCTGCGCGATGCCGGGATGGAGGTCATCTATCCCGGGCTGCGGCAGAACATCGAATCGTTGGTTCAGGCAGCCCTGCAGGAGGATGTTGACGTCATCGGTCTTTCTGCGCTTCAGCCTCATGACACGCGGCGGAGGACATCGAGGAAGCCGTAAGGCTCGTGGCCGAGGCCCTGAGATGAAACTGTACCGGATCCTTGCCGTCCGGATTTTGCTGGTCATCCCGGTTGTGCTGGGGATTGCCACGTTGACGTTCTTTGTCTCCCGGGTACTGGCTGCTGATCCGGTCGAACTCTTCATGCCGCCCCAAGCAGACGAACGGCTTCGCCAGGAAGTGCGCGAAAGCCTCGGGTTGGACAAGCCCCTATTTGAACAGTATCGTATTTTCCTGGCCGGTCTTCAGCATGGGTACTTAGGGCTTTCAATCAACACTGGGCGGCCGGTAGCGGCCGACCTTCTTGACCGTCTGCCGGCGACGGTGGAGATGGCGGCATTTGCGCTGGCGCTGGCGATAGGAATCGGAATCCCCCTTGGGGTGATCGCGGGAGCGAATCGGGACCGGTGGCCGGACTTCCTGATCCGCGCCGTGACGCTCACTGGGATGGCGCTGCCCGCCTTTTGGCTCGGGCTCATTCTGATCTCTCTCTTCTTTGTCCGGTTGCACTGGCTGCCCGGCCCGGTCGGGCGCTTCCCGATTGGTGTCGCCCCGCCTCCCGCGATCACCGGGCTTTTCGTGGTTGATAGTCTGATTCAGGGAAATCTCCCGGCATTCCGAGCGAGCCTCGGACACCTTTTGCTCCCCAGCTTCACTCTCGGTTTTGTGACCATGGCTCCGATTGCGCGCGTCGGGCGCATCGCCATGATCGAGGCCCTCCAATCCGAGTACATTCGCACCGCTCATGCGATGGGCATATCGAAGGGCGTGGTCTATTTTCGGTATGCGCTCAAGAACACGCTATTGCCGGTTCTGACCATGATTGGGAGTGCTGTGGCTTTTCTGTTTAGTGGGTCGGTGTTGGTCGAGAGCATTTTCAACTGGCCGGGCATGGGGCAGTATGCGTTGTCGGCGATTCGTCAATCTGATTTTTCGGCACTACAAGGTTTTGTGATATGGACCTCCTTCAGCTATGTGATCGTGTTCTTGGTGGTCGATGTGTTATATCTTATCGTTGACCCGAGGACGCGTTAGGATGGCGCAGGGGGCGTTTGGCATTGAAGCGGAGTTGGTGCGCGACTGGGCGAGGCGCGGGATCGAAGCGGGCAGGCACTGGCGGTATCTCGTCCGGCAGAGCCCAAGCATCCAGGTTGGGACGTTGATCCTTCTTGTGTATTTGGCGGCAGCCCTCATTGGCCCGCGCCTACCTGCGCATCATCTTAGGGCATGGGGCGCGTATCGAGACGTGGGGCCATGAGGCGCTGTCGATTGCGATCTACAAGACCAACATGTACATTGATATAAGTCTGTGGCAGCATTGGTTAAGCATCGACCAGCTCGTTGAAAAGGTGGTGTGGAGTCGCGATCGGATCGGCATCGATCGCCTTGTCTGAGGGGAGCCAGGCGAGATGGCGAAGCAGAAATTTGAGCGGACGAAGCCGCACGTGAATATCGGGACGATCGGGCACGTGGATCATGGGAAGACGACGTTGACGGCGGCGATCACGTACACGCTGGCGGGGGTGGGGAAGACGGCGGCGAAGGGGTACTACGACATCGACAATGCGCCGGAGGAGAAGGAGCGGGGGCTGACGATCAACATCAGCCACGTGGAGTACGAGACGAAGGCGCGGCACTATGCGCACGTGGACTGTCCGGGGCACGCGGACTACGTGAAGAACATGATCACGGGGGCGGCGCAGATGGACGGGGCGATCCTGGTCGTCTCGGCGGTGGACGGGCCGATGCCGCAGACGCGGGAGCACATCTTGCTGGCGCGGCAGGTGAACGTGCCGTACATCGTGGTGTTTTTGAACAAGATCGATATGGTGGACGACCCGGAGTTGCTGGACCTGGTGGAGGTGGAAGTGCGGGAGTTGCTGAGCAAGTACCAGTTTCCGGGGGAGGAGATCCCGGTGATCCGGGGGAGCGGGCTAAAGGCGCTGGAGGCGTTGGAGGGGAACCCGAAGCTGGCGAAAGGGCAGAACGAGTGGGTGGACAAGATCTGGGAGTTGATGGAGGCGGTGGACAAGTACATACCGACGCCGCAGCGGGAAGTGGACAAGCCGTTCCTGATGGCGGTGGAGGACATTTTCACGATCACGGGGCGGGGGACGGTGGCGACGGGGCGGGTGGAGCGGGGGAAGGTGCAGGTGGGGGAAGAGGTGGAGATCGTGGGGTTGAGGGCGGAAGCGAAGCGGACGGTGGTGACGGGGTTAGAGATGTTCCGGAAGTCGCTGGACGAGGCGCTGGCGGGGGACAACATAGGGATCCTGCTGCGGGGGGTAGAGAAGGACGAGATCGAGCGGGGGATGGTGATCGCGAAGCCGGGGTCGATCAAGCCGCACACGGACTTTGCGGCGGAGGTGTACGTGTTGACGAAGGAAGAGGGGGGGCGGCACACGCCGTTCTTCACGGGGTACCGGCCGCAGTTCTATTTTCGGACGACGGACGTGACGGGGGATATCAAGCTGCCGGACGGGGTGGAGATGGTGATGCCGGGGGACAACATCACGATGGGGGTGAAGTTGATCCAGCCGATCGCGTTGGAGGAAGGGCTGCGGTTCGCGATCCGGGAAGGTGGCCGGACGGTGGGGGCCGGCGTCGTCACGAAGGTGGAGGCTTAAACGATGGCGGTCGCGCAGAAGATCCGCATCAAGCTCAGAGCCTTCGACCACAAGGTCCTCGACCAGTCGGCAGAAAAGATCGTTAGCGTCGTCCGCAAGTCGGGGGCGCGTGTCAGCGGCCCGGTGCCCCTGCCCACGAACCGGAAACTCTTCTGCGTGATTCGCTCCCCGCATATCGATAAGGAGTCGATGGAGCACTTTGAGATCCGGACGCATCGACGGCTGATCGATATCCTCGACCCGACGCAGAAGACAGTCGACGAACTCATGCACCTGGACCTCCCCGCGGGTGTGGATATCGAGATCAAGCTGTAGGAGCATCTGGCGATGGCGGCGATCCTCGGTAGAAAACTCGGCATGACGCGCATCTTCGGTGAGCAAGGGCAGAGCATCCCCGTGACCGTCATCGAGGCCGGCCCGTGTGTGGTGGTCAACACGCGGACGCCTGAACGGGACGGCTACGCCGCGGTGCAGGTCGCGTTCGATCCAATCGCGGAGCGGCGGCTCACAAAACCAATCCGAGGCGTCTTTGCCAAGCGAAAGATCGCACCACACCGGGTCTTGCGCGAGCTGCCGGCGCCAGAAGGCGCGTCGGTCGAGCCGGGTCACACCATCACCGTTGAGGCGTTTGAGGCCGGCCAGCTCGTGCACGTCACGGGGACGAGCATCGGAAAAGGGTTTACCGGCGCGATGAAACGGCACGGGTTCAGCGGGCAGCGCGATTCGCACGGGGTGTCGCTGATGCATCGGGCGATCGGCTCGATCGGCTCGTCGGACATCGCGCGGGTCTTCAAGGGCAAGCGGATGGCCGGTCGCAGCGGGAACAAACGCGTGACTGTGCGCAGGCTTCGCGTGGTGCAGGTGGATCCCAAACGCAATTTGTTGATGGTCCGTGGCGCGACACCCGGGCTGAGGGGCTCGCTGTTGCTGGTGCGTACCGCGTAGCGTGTACGGTGGGAGGGCGGACGACGATGCCAAAGATCCAAACCTTTGATGCGACCGGTGCGCCGGCGGGCGAGATGGAGCTGCCGGCCCAGGTCTTCGGCATCCGTGCTCGCCGGCCGGTGCTGCATCGCGCGGTGGTCGGTGAGATGGCAAACCGCCGGACCGGGACGCACAGCTCGTTGACGCGAGGAGATGTGCG
>CBRGMJ010000213.1:0-4194 GCA_967797525.1 uncultured bacterium
AGCACCAGCAACACCGCGCCGCCGAGCGCCGCCGCGGGGATCAGCCTGCGGTGCTCCGGGCCCACCGCGATACGCACAAGGTGTGGCACGATCAGCCCCACGAAACCGATGAGACCCGCGGCCGCCACGGACGCCGCGGCCATGAGACTACCGGCCACGATGAGGATCGGTCGTGCCCGTCCCACCTCGACGCCCAGCGACCGCGCCGTCTCATCGCCGAGCAGCAGGGCGTTGAGCTCGCGGCCGAACAGCCAGGCCAAGACCAGACCGCCGATAACATACGGAGCGGCCATCACCAGGTGCGGCCACCCGCGCCCGGACAAACCGCCCATCAGCCAGAAGATCACCCGCTGCAGACTCTCGCCCCCGGACAACTGCATCCAGGACACCGCGGCCGCCAGAAATGCGCTGACCGCGACACCGGCCAGCAGAAAGTCTTCGACCGGTGTCTCGCCGTCGCGGCGGGCCAGCATGTAGACGACGGCCGTGGCGCCCAGGGCGCCGAGGAAAGCGAGCAGCGGCGTCGTCGCCAACCCGGCCACGCCTGTGGCCCACCCCGCGGTGATGGCGATGGTGGCGCCGAATGCAGCACCGCCAGAGACGCCGACAATGTATGGGTCGGCCAGCGGGTTGCGCAGCAGTCCCTGGAAGACCGTGCCCGCGCCGGCAAGTCCCGCACCCACTGTGGCCGCGAGCAGAACGCGCGGCAGGCGGAGGTCGAGCACGATCGACGCCGTCGCCTCGGTCCAGGACGGTGTCATCGGCAGCCCCAGACGGTGCAGCAGGATTCGGGCGACCGTCTCCCACGCAATGGGCACCGCGCCGCTGCCGATCGCCAGGACGGCGGCCGCGAGCAGCGCAACGAGCAGTGCCGGTTCGAGCGCGGGGCGCACCCGGGGAAGCGGCCGCGGCGACGCGCCTGCGAGAACGCGTCCGGCTTCGATCTCGGTCACGACGGCGGCTCCGGGGCGTCGGCGGCGGCGATCGACCGACCGGTCATGGCGAGGAAGACATCCTCAAGGGTCGCGTCCGCCCCCGCGGCATCCCGGGCCCACCGGGCCCGCAGCGCCGACGGCGCGCCACCGGCGAGAAGCCGGCCGCGATCGATGATCGCGACGGTGCTGCACAGACGTTCGGCCTCACCAAGGTTGTGGGTCGCCAACACGATCGTCCGGCCGCGGTCACGGCCCAGCGCCTCGAGCATCGTGCGCATCAACGCCGCTGCCTGCGGGTCGAGGCCAGACGTCGGCTCATCCAGGATCAGCAACGCGGGATTGTGCATGAGCGCGCGCGCGAGCGCCAGGCGCTGTCGCATGCCGGTGCTGTAGCGTTCGACGAGATCGTCCGCGCGCTCCGCCAGCCCCACCATGGTCAGCAACTGCGTCGCGTGTTGCCGCGCCAGGTCGGACGGGAGGTCATGGAGCGCCGCCGTGTACAGCAGATTCTCTCGGGCCGTCAGCCGCCAGTAGACGGAGCGCTCGCCGCCGAGCACGACCCCGATGCGCCGCCGAACCGGCTCTGGGTGCCGCACGGCATCGTGTCCGAGCACCCGCACGCGCCCCGAGGACGGAACCAACAGCGTGCTGACGATACGCAGGAGCGTGGTCTTCCCGGCGCCGTTTGGTCCCAGCAGGCCGAACACCTCACCGGCCCCCACGGTGAGATCGACGTGATCGAGCGCCACCACCTCATCTCGCTGAGCTGCGCGCGTGGCTCGGAAACGCCGGGTGATGTCTTCGAGGACAATCGCCGGCGCCGGCGCGTCGTGTTGGGCGGACGTCACGCTGTGCTCCCCGCGCGGCGGCTCAGCCGAGCAGTGTCGGCAGCGCGCCTTCAGCTTCGAGCAGGCGCCGCTTGAGCGCCACGCCCCCCCGCAACGAATATCCGCCCAGACCGCCGTCGCTGCGAACCACCCGATGGCATGGGATCAGCAAGGGCAGCGGGTTGCGCGCGCAGGCGGCGCCCACCGCGCGGGCCGCGCCGGGCTGTCCCACGGCCTTCGCCACCTCACCATACGTCTTGACCGCGCCGGCGGGAATCCGCCGAAGGACGGCCAAGACGTCGCGCTCGAACGGTCCCACGCGCGTCAGGTCGACCGGGCCGCGGAACATCTCGTGCTTGCGGAAGGCCGCCTCCACTGCGCCGGACAGCCACGGAGGCGCCGACGCCGACCGCACGCGAGCGCCGAGATAGCGCGCCGCGTCGCGCTCGAAGGCTGCCGCCGACGGCGCAATACGGGCGAACGCGGGACCTTCCGGTCCGTATGCGACGTGGAAGGCGCCGATGGCGAGCGGAAACGACGCATAGTCGAAGGGCCCCAGCGCTGTGTGTGCCCGCCGGCGGTCCCGCCTGCCCGGCGCGCGCGCAGCGGAGGCGCCCGACGCGAGGCGGTCCAGCCCGTCTTCATCGATGCGGAGGAGCGAGACCACCGGCCGGCCGTGACGCGTGACGATCACACTCTCACCCGCCAGAGCGGTGCGCAGGACTTCGTTGGTATGATTCTTGAGATCAGCGGTGGACACCAGACGCATGAAATTGACCCTCCTTATAGCCTTAGTTATGGCTATATGGTAGTGGGGGACTCCGCGTGATGTCAAGTGCGTCCCGCGGGGTCGGTCGGCGCAGCATCACGCGGGTCGGGATGCTCGACCAGATGAGCGGCGACCTTCTGCGCGAGCTTCGGGCCCAGGACATCGGTCAGGGCATCGATTGAGGCGGTCCTCACCCCACGCACCGAACCGAACCGGCGGATCAGATCGCGCTTCCGCCGCTCCCCAATCCCGGGGATGTCCTCCAGCACGGAGAACACGATCCGCCGCTCACGGAGACGCCGGCCGGCCGCGTTGGAAAATCGATGCGCCTCATCACGCACCCGCTGGATAAGCTGCAGCGCTTGGGACTGCGGATCCAGCCGCAGCGGGTCGGGACGATCATCCGCGTAGAGCTCCTCCTGCTCCTTGGCCAGCGCCACCGCGGGCACCGTGACGTTGTACTCGAACAGGACCTCCCGCGCGGCATTCAGCTGCCCGCGTCCGCCGTCGATCAACATGAGATCGGGAAGGATCGACCACTTCGGGCGCACCGGCTCGCCGGCGTCCAGCTTTTCCTGCTCGCCGCGCGCTCGCGCGAGACGCCGGCGCAGCACCTCCTGCAGGCTGGCGTAATCATCGTTGCCGGCCGGACCGCGAATGCGAAACTGCCGGTAGTCAGCCCGGCGCGCCAAACCGCCTTCAAAGACGACCAGCGCCCCGACCGCTTCTCCCGCCTGGAAGTGGCTGACGTCGTACGCTTCGATTCGAAACGGCGGCGCCTCCAAACCCAGGACCTCCTGCAGTTCGGCAACGCCCACGCCGGCTGGCCCACCCACCTCGCGCGCGCGCGTCTGATTCAGATACAGCACGGCATTTTCCTGGGCCAGTTCAACGAGCCGGCGTTTCTCGCCGCGCTGTGGAACGAGGACCTCGACCTTGGTCCCCCGCCGTTCGGAGAGCCAGTCGGCGAGCACGGTGCGGTCGGGCATCTCGACGTCGGTGAGGACCTCTCGGGGCAGAGTCGGAAGATCAGCGTAGTGACGCGCGAGCGCCTGTGACAGGATCTCACCCGGCTCCATCCCCCGCGTTCCGGAGACCATCGTGTGTTGCTGATCTTGGATGCGGCCACCTCGGATCGTGATGACTTCGACGCACGCCAAGTCGCCCGATTGCGCCACGGCGGCAATGTCTCGGTCTTCGAGCCCGGTCGTGGCGATGCGCTGCCGCTCGCTGATGGCCTCCATGGCCTGGATCTGATCGCGCAGCTGCGCGGCGCGTTCGAACTGCATGGCCGCCGCGGCCGCCGTCATTTCGGCGCGCAGGTCATCCAGGAGGTTGGCCTGTTTGCCATCGAGGAACAACGCGGCCCGCTGCACTTGCTCCGCGTAAGCCTCCTGCGTGGCGCCCCACGCCACGCACGGCGCCGTGCATAGCCCCATGTCGAAATCCAAGCACGGCCGGGGCAGGTCGCGCGTGATCTCGATCTGACAGGTACGCAATTGAAACAGCTTTCGGATCGTCCGGATCGTCCGGCCGACCAGTTTGGGCTCGTGATAGGGATAGGGGCCGAAGTACCGGCCGCCGTCACGCAGCACCTTGCGGGTCATCACGATCTTCGAGAACGGCTCGTTTGTGAGTTTGACGTACGGATACGCCTTGTCGT
>CBRGMJ010000214.1:0-4171 GCA_967797525.1 uncultured bacterium
AGTGTACGGGAGCAACGCCAGCTCGCGCGCGCGCTTGATCGCGACCGCCAGTGTTCGCTGATGCTTGGCGCAGTTGCCTGAGATCCGCCGTGGCAAGATCTTTCCACGATCTGTGACAAAACGCCGCAGACGGAGCGAATCCTTGTAGTCGATCTCTCTGCCCTTTTCGACGCAAAAGGTACAGTTTTTCCGCTTGGGCCTGCGGCCCCGCCACTGTTTCCTTGGTGCGTCTCTGTCCCTTTCAGCCATACGCGCTCCCTCCGCTAGAACGGAACGTCTGTTTCGGGTTCCTCGGCGAACTCTTCGCCCTGCGCCACACCGGCCGGCACACCGGTGGCCTTGCGGTCGAGGAACCGCACGCCGTCGGCCACGACTTCCGCGACCTTTCGCTTCTGGCCATCCTGGGTCTCGTACGAGCGGATCTGCAACCGCCCTTCGACGGCGACCAGCCGCCCTTTGCTCAGGTGCTGGCTCACCTGCTCAGCGAGCTTGCGCCAAGCGACGATATCGATGAAGTCAGTGTCGCGTTCGCCGGCCTGGTTCGTAAACGGGCGATCGACGGCCAGACTGAACTGAGCCACGGGGTGGCCGCTCGGCACGTATCGCAACTCGGGGTCGCGGGTCAGGCGCCCAATCAGGATAATGCGATTCAGCACGGTACTCCCCCCTTGCGGGCTCTTCGGCCCGCCCTACTTGGTCGCCCCGGTCGGCGGCGCAGGCTCAGGTTGCGCCGGGGCGGCGGGGGGGATGGGCGGAGTGGATGGTTGTGCAGCCTTTGGCGCAATCGATCCGACAGCCTGAGTGACCGTGGCGCGGAGAACGTCTTCGGTGATTCCCAGCGTGCGCTTGATTTCCGGGATGCCCTCGCCGGGGGCGGAAAACCGCACGAACACGTAGTGGCCCTCTCGATAACGCTGAATCGAGTAGGCCATCCGGCGTTTGCCCCAGATGTCGGTGTGCTCGATGGTCGCGTGTTGTTCGGCGAGTCGGCGAGCGACCCGCTCAATGACGGCGTTCATCGCCTCCGTATCGAGGTCGGGTTTGACAATATACACCAAATCGTAGCTTCTCAAGGCAGCCCCTCCTCCTCTGGACTTCCGTATCCGGGGAACGGATCCGGAGGGCTTTCGCCCACGGCCCTCCCCTCGATGGGCACCGGGAGAGGGCAGGAGGAACGCGCGCCCCGCCCGCGAGCGGGCATGCGGCGCACGTTCTGCAAGCGAAGCCAATTCTATCATCGACGCACGGGGGGGACAAGTACGGGGTCCAGGGGAGAAAAGCCCCGCACGGTCGAGAGGAAGCCGGAAACGTGACGCGGAAACCGCTCATGTTGATTCTTCACGAATCGCGGCACCCGGGAGACTGAGACACACATGGCGTATGCCGTCGGCAAGCCTGGCCCCCGTCCGGACCCCAAGATCGTGGCCGCGCTCCGCACGATCGAACCCGCGACACTTGGCCACGTGTTCTTCTTTGGGTTCATGGATACGGCCATCAGGCCCGTGTTTCGCCGCGTCAATGTCGTCGGACCGGCACTCACCGTGAGAGCACCCGGTCCCGACGGCACGGCGATTCACTACGCGCTCAGCCTGGTGCAGCCGGGGGACGTCGTGGTTATCGACCGCGGCGGCGACATGTCCTACGCGTGTTTCGGCGAAATGACCGCGCGCGCAGCCAAACAGCGGGGGGCGGCAGGCGTCATCGCGGATGGGCTGGTGACCGACATCATCCAGATCGAGGAGATCGGCGTGCCCGTGTATGCCAAGGGCGCTTCGGCCCGGACCGGACGATTGCTGGACCTGGGGGGCGAAGTCAATACCGTAATCACCTGCGGCGGTGTGACGGTCCGCCCCGGCGATCTCATCCATGCTGACGACAACGGCATACTGGTCATCCCGATGGAAGAGGCGGCGCGTGCCGTCGACGTAGGGCTCCAGCGGGAAGCCCGCAGCGGAGACCTTCGAACGTGGATCGAGCAGGGCAAGGACCTCGCGGAATTTAGCGGCGCGAGACGGCTCGTCGAAGGAGATACCCCCAAGACACCCCGCTGAACTGCCTCGGGCGCGGCGTCAGACCCGACCCCGCAACGTCGGATCGAGTCGGTCTCGCAGGCTATCTCCCAGGAAGTTCGTGGACAGCACGGTCAGCGAGATGGCGGCGCTGGGAAAGGCGACGGTCCACCACGCCTGCGTCATGTAGAGCCGGGCGTCCGCGAGCATGGTTCCCCATGCCGGCGTAGGGGGCTGGATGCCCAACCCGAGAAATGACAACGTGGCTTCGAGTAGGATCAACCGCCCCAACTGAAATCCGGCAATCACGAGAATGGGCCCGGCGGTGTTCGGCAGGACGTGCCGCCAGAGGATGCGGACGTCTCCGGCTCCGAGCCCTCGCGCGGCCGTGACGTACTCACGCTCACGGATCGACAACACGTGGGACCGCACAACGCGCGCGAAGTCCACCCATCCCCGCACCGCGACGATCAAGACCAGCGTCAGCAGCGTGGTCCCCACCAGCGCCGCCCACACGATGGCAATCAGGATGTATGGGAAACTGAGGTAGGTATCAATGACACCAACAACGATTCGGTCGACCAGCCCCCGGTGAAAACCGGCGAGCAGTCCCACCAGCACGCCGACGCTCGCCCCAAGCACCAGACCCGCATATCCGACGGTGAGCGAGGCGCGCGCGCCGTAGACAAGACGGCCCCACACATCCCGACCCAAGTGATCCGTACCCAGCGGGTATCTCGTTCCCGCATCGTCTGTGTACCCCGGGGGGCGGTGGCGGTCGATGAGATTCTGCAGTGTGGGGTCATGAGGCGTCACGAGCCGCGGCCAGACGGCCAGGAACGTCATGAGCCCAAGGAGCGCGGCAAACGCCAGAAACCCGAGATCTCCCGCTGAGACCCGCCGGAACCAGCGGCGGCGCCGGGACGGCTGCAGGACGACCGTCTCCGCCGTCGCCATTCAAGCCACCCGCACGCGTGGATCGATCCACACTTGAAGTACGTCCACGGACAGGTTGATCAGCGCGACGAGGACGGCGGCAATCGTCGCGCTGCCCACGACGACCGGATAGTCACGCGCCGCGACCGACTGCACCATCAACCAGCCCAGCCCCGGCCACGCGAAGATCGGCTCGACGACCACCGCCCCCAGCACCAGGTAGTTGAGCAACAGACCGGCCATGGTCAGCACCGGGATCGCGGCGTTGCGGAACGCGTGCCTGGTAAGCACGACCCGCTCGCGAAGCCCCTTGGACCGCGCCGTTCGGATGTAGTCTTGGGCGAACACATCCAACAGCTCCGAACGAAAGAGCCGCATCAACACCGCCACCTGAATCATCACCAGGGTGACCACCGGTAGGACGGCGTGGCGCAGCCCGAGCCCGGCGACGGGGAGGACGCGATACTTCACGGCCAGGATGAACATGAGGATGATGGCCGTGACGAAGGCCGGAACGGATTCTCCGAGGACGGCAAAGATTCTGACGCCTACGTCGACGGTGCGCGACCGGTTCCTCGCGGCGAGTGTGCCGAGGGGGATGCCGATCGCAAGCGAGATCGTCAGAGCCGCCAGCGCCAGGACCAGCGTCCAGCGCAGGTGGGTCAGGATCAGCGGCAGCAGCCGGTCGGTGTATCGAAACGACTTCACCTGATCGCTGTACCAGAACTTCGTCATGAAGGAGAGGTAGCGCACGTAGGCCGGTCGATCCAGACCGAGTGACCGCCGGAGATGCTCCACATCTTTGGCGTTTGCCTCGGGAGGCAGCAGGAGGAGGGCGGGGTCTCCCGCCAGGTTCATGAAGATGAAGACGATGAGGCTGACCACGAAAACGGTCACGACGGCCTGGGCCAGTCTTCGGCTGACGTACTGCAGCATCGACAGAAATGCTTCGCCACAGCGCAAAATGGACCCTACACCCTGCGGCCTCGGACAGGGTCACGCGTCGAACATGTCGAACAGCGCGATGGTCAATGCCGACGAGGAGTCGACGCCGAAGAGGAGGACCGTGCGGTGCAGGACCAGGTGAATGTCACGGCCGTCCAGATGGATGTGCGCTGGCAGGATGTCGGGGCCAACCGCGCGCGTATGGTCACCGCCGCTGAAGAAGCGGCCGCTACCGGCAGTCACCTCGTCCTCTTCCCCGAACTTGCAAATACCGGCTACTT
>CBRGMJ010000215.1:0-4153 GCA_967797525.1 uncultured bacterium
CGATCGAGCGTGGGCGGTTGTGGATGCTCCAGACCCGTACCGGGAAGCGGACGGCTCAGGCGGCGATCAGGATTGCCGTCGACATGGCGCGCGAAGGGTTGATCAACAGGGACGAGGCGCTGCTGCGGGTCGAACCGGGGCACATCGACATGTTGTTGCACCCGCGGTTCGATCCGCAAGTGATAGAGAAGGCGCGGGCGGACGGCCGGCATCTGGCTACGGGGCTCAACGCCTCACCGGGCGCCGCCGTCGGCGTGGCGGTCTTCGATGCCGACACCGCGGAGGCGTGGGGGAAGGACGGCAGGCCGGTCATCCTCGTCAGACCCGAGACCAATCCCGACGACGTGCACGGGATGCTGCATGCCCGGGGCATCCTGACGAGCCGCGGAGGCGCGACGAGCCACGCGGCCGTCGTGGCCCGGGGTCTGGGTGTGCCCTGCGTCGCCGGGACTGAAGCGATTCGCGTCGACCCTGATGCGCAGGTGTTCGAAGCCGATGGCAGGGTCATCCGGCAGGGCGAATATCTGTCGATCGACGGCGGCACCGGTGAGGTCTTCTCGGGCCAGCTCGGCGTGATCGAGCCCAAGCTGGAGGAACAGGCCGAACTGGTCGAGCTGTTGTCGTGGGCGGACCGGGTCCGGCGGCTCGGCGTCTGGGCGAACGCGGACTACCCTCGCGACGCCGTTCGGGCGCGCTCGTTCGGCGCCGAAGGTATCGGTCTCTGCCGCACCGAGCACATGTTCTTTGAGGAGGAACGCCTTCCCGCGGTACGGCAGATGATCCTCAATGCCGGGGAGGCGCAGGCCGCGTACGATCGGCTCGCCGCGGCTCAGGCGGCGGCGGCCCGTCAGCCGGCCAACCGCCGCGCACGCGCCGACGTGATCGAGGCCGCGAGGGCCGTGAAACGCTCACCGGCGGTCAAGCGTTACGAGGCCGCCTTGGCGACTCTGCTGCGACTCCAGCGCCGCGACTTCGAGGGACTGTTCAAGGCGATGGACGGTCTACCCGTGATTATCCGGCTCATCGACCCACCCCTGCACGAGTTCCTCCCGTCGCACGATTCGCTGCTCGAGACGACGAGTGCTCTCAGGGCGAAGATCGAGCTGATCGAATCGATGCCGCGCTATACGCCCAGAAAGGGACACCCCACGCTCACCGCGCTGAAGGCCAAGTTGCGGCGTGAAGAAGAAGCGCTGCGCCACGTGGAGGCCATGCGCGAGGCCAACCCGATGTTGGGATTGCGCGGCATCCGGCTCGGTCTGACCTACCCGGGTATCATCAAGATGCAGGTGCGCGCCATCCTCGAAGCGGCCTGCCGCATGACGAAGAAGGGCATCGGGGCGCAGCCCGAGATCATGATCCCCCTGATCAGTCACGTGAACGAGCTTCGCGAGACCCACCGCGAGCTGCAAGAGGTCGCCGCGGCGGTGGCGAAACGCGAGGGCGTCGACCCACACTACAAGTTTGGCACGATGATTGAGATCCCGCGCGCGTGCTACATCGCCGCCGACATCGCCAAGATCTGCGAATTCTTCTCGTTTGGCACCAACGACCTGACCCAGATGATCTTTGGGATCTCGCGGGACGACGCCGAAGGGAAGTTCTTGCTGCAGTACGTCAGCCGGGGGATCCTCCCGTCAAACCCCTTCCAGACGATCGACCGCGCGGGCGTCGGCGAGGCGATGCGGATGGCCGTCGAACGGGGGCGGGGCGCACGTCCCGATCTGGAAGTCGGCATCTGCGGCGAGCACGGCGGCGATCCAAGCTCGGTCGAGTTCTGTCACGAAATCGGGCTGAACTACGTGAGTTGCTCGCCGTACCGCGTCCCGGTAGCCCGGCTCGCGGCGGCGCACGCCGCCCTGCGCGAGCGCATGCAGCGACAGAAGGACGTCTGATTGCGTGCGGTCCCGCGCGACGACCGAGGAGTGGGAGGCTGCGCGCCTGGACACCGGCGCGGCCCGCTCGGCCGACAGCCGGGGCCGCGCTGAACCTGAACCCGAAGACGATCTCCGGACGGCCTTCCAGCGTGACCGAGACCGCATCGTCCACGCGAAGGCGTTCCGGCGGCTCACCCACAAGACCCAAGTCTTCGTCGCGCCCGAGGGCGATCACTATCGTACGCGGCTGACGCATACCATCGAAGTGTCGCAGGTCGCACGGACGATCGCCCGAGCGCTCCGTCTAAACGAGGATCTGACCGAAGCGATCGCGCTGGCCCACGATCTCGGTCATCCTCCGTTTGGCCACGCCGGCGAAGCGGTGTTGGACGAGGCTATGGCCCCCTGGGGTGGGTTTCGGCACGACGTCCAGAGCCTGCGGGTTGTTGAGCGTCTGGAGCAGCGCCGGCGGGCCGACGGGACGATGGCCGCGGGGCTGAACCTGACCTGGGAGGTCCGCGACGGCATCGCCGGCCACTCCAAGGGACTGAGCGACATCGGGGAAGACGTCACCGGGCCGTCCACTCTAGAGGGACGGGTCGTTCGTCTGGCCGACCGAGTCGCGTACCTCCACCACGACATGGATGATGCCGTGCGTGCCGGGTGGATCGAGGAGACCGATGTGCCGCGCGACTTGAGGGCCGTGTTGGGCGCCTCGCGCGGCCAGTGGCTCGACGTCATCGTGCGCGACGTAGTCGAGACGAGCCGCAACGGTGAGATCGGTCTGTCACCTGCGGTGCGCGACGCGCTTAACGCCCTCAAGGACTTCCAGGTGGAGAACGTGTATCTGCACCCGCTGTGCGCGCAGGAGACGGGGCGGGCACAGCGGATGCTCCGGCTGCTGGTCGACCACTTTCTCTCGCATCCGGACGCGGTCCCTCCTGATGTCAGGAGGGCGTCCGGCGGCGACCCGCCTGCACGGGTCGTCTGCGACTTTGTGGCGGGGATGACGGATCGCTACGCCATC
Organism: uncultured bacterium; assembly: GCA_967797525.1. Taxonomy (GTDB): domain Bacteria; phylum Sysuimicrobiota; class Sysuimicrobiia; order Sysuimicrobiales; family Humicultoraceae; genus JBGPNN01. Next base: position 2,905 of record CBRGMJ010000215.1, read on the forward strand.
CGGGCGTTTGCGGACGTGTTCGTGGTGCAGGGGAAGGACGGCCGATAGCAGAAGCCTCTTCACGAAATAACCGCCGTGGCGCCGCGCGGCAACCGGGGCGTCGCGCAGGGGTCGGGATCGTCGTGGTCGAGCGTCAACGGAAGGACATCCCCGTTCGCGTGCAAGGCAAGCATATGACCGTGACCGCCGCGCTCCGCCAGCACGTGGAACAGAAACTCGCAAAACTCCCTCGCCACTTCGACCAGATTCAAGACGCGCAGGTGGTGCTGAGCGTCTCGCGGAACCGCGATGTCGGCCGCGCGCAGATCGCCGAAGTGACGGTGTGGTGCGATGGTCTCGTCCTGCGCGCCGAGGAGCTGTCGCCGGACATGTACACCTCGATCGATCGCGCCGTCGAGAAACTGGACCGCCAGATCGCGAAGTACCGCGACCGGTTCATCGAGAAGCGCCGGTTGGACGTGTCCCGGGCCCGCCGGCGGACGCGGCGGTCGGCCGAGGCGGCGCTGCGGGCGGGGCCTCCTCCCAGGATGGAACCTGCCGCGGATGAGATGCTCGTGCCGGGTATCGTGCGCACGAAGCGGTTTGATTTGAAGCCCATGGCCGTGGATGAAGCGACGCTACAGATGGAGTTGCTGGGACACACGTTCTTCGTCTTCCGCAACTCGGCAACGCAGGACGTCAACGTGGTGTACCGGCGCCGCGACGGCGGCTATGGGCTGATTGAACCCGAAGGCTAGGCACGACACACACGCCGGGGTGAGCCGTGGCTCGTGATGGCAATGGCTCCAAAGCTGAGCGGGCGGAGGAGATCGTCCGACGGCTAAGAGGCGTCGTGTCCGCGCGGGTGATGCCCGACGACCACGGCGACATCGGCGTGATCCATGTCTTGGGGCAGGCCGATCGGAGCCCCAAGCTGATCGCGGTGGATGTGGTCTCCGCAGTCGCCGCCGAGTTGGGCGTCACCCTCGACCCGCGACAGGTCCGGGTCGCGGCGATGCGACCCGAGGAACAGATCCAGCCGGCCCCCCAGGCGCGGCTTAAGTTCGTCGGTCTCTCGCTGAGCGTGGTGCGCAACAGCGCCGAGGTCAAGGTGCACCTCGAGGACCGCGGGATGCTCTACGAGGGTACGGCGGCGGGGCCAAGCCTCCCACGTCACCGGCTCGCTCTGGTTGCGCAGGCCGCGCTCCACGCAGTCGAGGTGTTCATGCGGGCGGAAGGTCTGCTCATGTTTGAGGGGGTAGCCACGTCC
>CBRGMJ010000216.1:0-4151 GCA_967797525.1 uncultured bacterium
CGCGACGGCAGCGATCAGCCGTAGCGCCGCCGCCTGCCGCTGCTCGATCGCCCTCACGACCTGGGGCGAGATCGCCGCTCCCCAGACCACTGCGCACAGCGGGCCGAGGAGCCATCCCCACAACACGTACGCCGTCGGCGCCGCATGCACTGGCACGGCGGCGACCAGCACGCCCTGGGTGTCCAGTGGCAACGCGCCCGCGACCGTACCGCCGGGGCGGATGATCATGGAGACGCCGGTGTTCGCAGCGCGCACGAGCGGGCGTCCCGTCTCGGCGGCGCGGAGGACCGAGTGGGCGGCGTGCTGCGCGGGTCCAGACGATGTGCCAAACCATCCGTCGTTCGTCAAGATGGCAATGAGTGATGCCCCATCTGCCACCAGACTCCGAATCGGGAACGTGAATGCGGATTCGTAGCATATCGCGATGCCGATCGAACCCAACGCCGTCTGCACCGGTTGGCCGCTGCGGCCGGCCTGCACGCCGGCTTCGCCAAACGGCACCAGACGCCGCTTGACGTAGCGCCCCACGATCTCGCCCTGCGGATCGAGGACCAGGGCGCCGTTGCGTTGCCCGGACAGGAACGTCCCCGCCACCACGGTGGCGCCACCGGCGCGGGTCGCGATCATATTACGCAGATAGGCCAAGCTCCCCAGATCGGTGGGAATTGCCGTCTCGGGGTAGACAATAATCTCGGCGCCCTGGGTCCGGGCCTCCTCCGTTTGCCGCATCAAGCCGATCGCGATGCCCGAGACGGCATCGCGATCGTTCTTCCTCGCCGGCGGCACATTGGGTTGAATCGCGGCAACCACACGCTGGAGCCGGACCTCTGCCGGGCCGACCTGCGTCGCGGCGGCAAGCGACACACCCAGAACGAGCAACGCGGCGAGCACCGGCGCAGTGACGCGTCTCGTCACGATCACCGCCGCAAGAACCGTGTTGGCCAACGCGATCAGTCCGGAGAGCCCAAACGCGCCGACCACCGATGCGACGGCCAGCATTGTGGCGTTCCGGTATTGTGACAACCCAAGCAGGCCCCATGGGAATCCGACGGGCCCGACCGATCGGACGACCTCGACTGCCACCCATGTCACGGGGACGACCCACAGCGCGGCCAGCCGACGATCGCGCACGAGGAGCCGTACACCCGCCGTAAAGGCTCCGGGAAAGATCGCCAGCAGCAACGTGAGGAGTGCCCAGGCGGGCAGGCCGAAGAGACGCGCCCACTCCAGGAGCCCGCCAAAAAACACCGCGCCCGTCAGGTATCCGAGGCGAAACGCCTGCGACGGGCTTCGCCCGTCAATCGCGATCAGCAGGGGGACCAGCGCGACCCAGGCCAACCAGCCCAGATCCGCGGCGGGAAATGCGAGCACCAACAGGAGCCCGGAGGCCGCGGCGGCCGCCGGCCGGACGGCTTCCCTCACGCCTCCCGGCCGTGGCACTTCTTGAACTTCTTGCCGCTGCCGCACCAACAGGGATCGTTGCGTCCGAGCTTGGCACCCGCGCTGCCCCCGCTGCGCGCGCCGACAGACGCCGGTTCGCGCGAGGGCGTCGCGACCGGTCGGGCCACGGGCCGCTCGTCGGGGGCGACGTGGATGTGGAACAGCGCCCGTACCGTCTCTTCTTGGATTGCCTGAAGTGTGGCCTGGAACATCTGATAGCCCTCGCGCTGGTACTCGATCAGCGGGCTCACCTGCGCGTAGGCCCGAAGCCCAATCCCCTCTCGAAGGGCATCCATGTTGTAGAGGTGATCGATCCACTTACGGTCGATCGTCTGCAGCAGGATGAGCCGCTCGATGTGGCGCAGCACCTCGGCCCCGAGTTCGGTCTCTCGCTGCTCGTAGGCCTGCAGCGCGGCGCCGACCAGACGTTCGACGATCTCGGTCGCGGGCAGTCCCTGCAGCGACGCCGGCTCGACCTCCCCCATCGCGGGGATCACCTGGCTGAGCGCCTCCACGAGCAGGTCCAGGTCCCACTCCTCAGGCTGGACCTCCTTCGTGCAGATGGCGTCAACCTGCGCGGTGATCAGGCGCTCGATGATGTCGAGCACGCTCTCGCGGACGGCGGCGCCATCGAGCACCTTGCGCCGCTCAGTATAGATGACCTTGCGCTGCACGTTCATCACGTCATCGTATTCGAGGACGTGTTTGCGGATGTCGAAGTTGTGCTGTTCGACCTTCTTTTGCGCCCCCTCGATCTGACGGGTAATAATGTTGTGCTCGATCGGCGTGTCCTCATCAAGACCAAACCGATCCATCAGACCCGCAATGCGATCGCCGGCAAAAATGCGCATCAACTCGTCGTCGAGGCCGATGTAGAAGCGGCTGGCTCCCCGGTCACCCTGACGACCGGACCGGCCTCGCAACTGGTTGTCGATGCGGCGCGCTTCGTGACGCTCGGTACCGATCACGTGGAGTCCGCCAAGCTCGCGGACCTTCGCCGCGTCCGCCGCATCCGGCGGGGTGCCGCCCAGGATGATGTCCACACCGCGACCGGCCATGTTTGTCGCGATCGTCACCGCGCCCAGCCGCCCCGCCTGCGCGATGATCTCTGCCTCGCGCTCGTGCTGTTTGGCGTTCAGCAGTTCGTGCGGCACGCCGCGGCGCCGGAGCATGTCCGAGAGGTGTTCGTTCTTTTCAATCGATCGGGTGCCCACGAGGATCGGCCGGCCCTGCGTGTGCCAGTGGATGATCTCCTCCACCACGGCCTTCCACTTGCCGCGTTCGGTTTTGTAGATCTGGTCCGGGAAGTCCTCACGGATCATCGATCGATGGGTCGGGATGACGGCCACGGGGAGATTGTAGATCTTCTGGAGTTCTTCTTCTTCGGTCTTGGCCGTTCCGGTCATCCCCGCCAGCTTCTCGTACATGCGGAAGTAGTTCTGGAGTGTGATCGTCGCGAGGGTCTGACTCTCGCGCTCGATCTTCACGCCCTCTCTCGCCTCGATGGCCTGGTGCAACCCGTCGGAGTAGCGGCGGCCGAACATCAGCCGACCGGTGAACTCATCGACGATGATGACTTGACCGTCCTTCACCACGTACTCGACGTCGCGCTTGTAACAGCCGTGCGCGCGGAGCGCCTGATGCAGGTGGTGCATCAGGTCGCCGTGCTGCGGGTCGGACAGGTCGTCGATCCCCAGCAGCCGTTCGACGTGCCCAACGCCCTCATCGGTGAGTAGCGCGTTCTTGATCTTCTCGTCGACCGTGTAGTCGACCTCGGGCGTCAGGCGGGGAATCAGCCGAGCGAACCGCTGGTACTGATCGACGCTGCCTTCCACCATGCCGGAGATGATCAACGGGGTCCGCGCCTCGTCGATCAGGATGAAGTCCACCTCGTCGACGATGGCATAGTACAGTTCGCGCTGCGCCAGGTCTTCGAGCCGCAGCGCCATGTTGTCGCGAAGATAGTCGAAGCCGAACTCATTGTTTGTTCCATACGTGATGTCTGCGTGATACGCTTCCCGTCGGCTAATCGGCCGGAAGTGGTTGAGTCGGTCATCATGGTGGGGTTTTGGGTCGTTGTACGCAGGGTCATACAGCCCCGAGAAGTCGTGCCCGATCGCTGCCACCGACAAACCCAGCAAGTGGTAGATCGGACCCATCCAGCCCGCGTCTCGCCGGCTCAGGTAGTCGTTCACGGTGACGAGGTGCGTGCCGCGGCCGGCGAGCGCGTTGAGCGCCACAGGCGTCGTCGCGACCAGCGTCTTGCCCTCACCGGTCTTCATCTCGGCGACTTTGCCGCGGTGCAGCACCGCGCCGCCGATCAACTGTACGTCGAAGTGGCGCAGCCCGATGGTCCGGCGACTTGCTTCGCGGACGGCCGCGAACACCGCGGGCAGCAACGCCTCGAGCGTCTCCGCCAGCACGGTCTTGCGTTCGTCCCCGCTCTTACCGTCGATCGCCTCGGTGACGTCGCTTCGCCAGCCGGCCATGCGCTCGCGTAGCGCATCGTCCGAGAGCGCCTGCATCTCGGGTTCGAGGGCATTGATCTCCTCAACTGTTGGGCCGAGCCGGAAGACTTCGCGCTCGCTCGCATCGCCCAGCAGGCGGTTCAACAAGCCACGCATTGGTCACCTCATGGACGGGAACGCCGGTCGCGTGCGTTGGCATTCCCGGCCAACGTCTCCATTATATATAAGAGGACGTACAGCGGG
>CBRGMJ010000217.1:0-4122 GCA_967797525.1 uncultured bacterium
GATGCGCACCGTCCCGATAAGCGTTTCCTTGACGTTCGCGACGACCCAGACCTGATGCGCGAGGGCGACGGCCATGACCGGCTGGTTGGGTTGCAGCACCTGCCCCACCTGAACCGTGAGGTTGGTGACCCAGCCGTCGGAGGGCGCGCGGATCACCGTGCGGTCCAGGTTCACCTCCGCGATCCTCACGGTGCTCGAGGCGTCGGCGGCCCGCGCCTCCGCGACGGCGAGTTCCTGGATACGCTGCCGGACCAGCGCCTCGCGCCCGGCGGCCTGCTGCAGCAGCGCTTCGGCGCGTCTGATCTCGGCTTTGTTCACTGCCACCGTCTGCCGCTGGATCGCGACCTGCTGGCGCGCCGACTCTGCGGCGACGAGTTCAGCGTGCGCCTGATTCAGGGCTTCTTGCGCGGTCTGCACGCGGGCGCGCGCGTCCTCAACCAGCGCGGTGTCACTGTCGATCACCTGCGCGGCGACGGCGCCCTGCGCCAGCAGATCGCGGTTTCTGGCCAGCGTGCGGGCGACCAACTCGAGATTGGCCTTCGCGGCCCTCGCCGCGGCCTCCGAGGTCGCGACACGCGCGCGCGCCTGGTCGATCTTGGCGGTGGTCGAAACCTGGTCCATCAGCACTTGTGTCTCTGCCTGCGAGAGCCTGGGCTCGCTGACCTGCACCGCCGCCCGTGCGACGCTCAACCCGGTGGTGAACTCCTGCTGTTGCGCCGTGAGCGCGGCGCGCGCCGCCTGCACCTGCGCGTGGGCGGCGGCCAGTTGCGCCCTCGCGTGTTCCACCGCGAGCGCGTAGTCGTCGTGCTCGAGTTCGAACAGGACCGCCCCGGCCTTCACCCGCTGGTTCTCGACGACGTCCACCTTGATGACGGTCCCAGGGATTCGTGAGCTGACCGGCGCGAGGTCGCCCTTCGTCTGAGCGTTGTCGGTCTTGACCAGGCCGCGCGTGGCGCGCCAGTACATGAAGCCCGAGGTGGCGATGACGGCCAGCACGATGACAACCAGCGGAACCGCAAGGCGTCTCATGCTCATGATGGCCTCGACAACGACAAGAGCCTGGCCCGCTTGCCACGCCAGAGAGGCGCGCGCCCGACGCCGGCCGGCTGATCGTTCAACCGCGGCAGGAATGGGATGTAGTACTGATAGCGATCCCCTCGAAACCGGGCGTCGCTGCACAGCACCGGATCGCCATCGGCTCCGTAGGCGACGGTCCACTTCATCAACAGGGGATCGCCGGGTCGCACTCTCAAGAGGGTGGCCTCCTCCTTCGTGGCGCGAACCGCCTCGAGCACCCGCGATGCCCCGATGATGTTGATGCCGAGGCGATCTTCGAACAGCCTCAGAAGCGACCGCTGGGTCCGCAGGTCGCCGACCGTGATCTCCAGACCGGGCCGGCACGGCATATACACGGTGGACACCACCAGCGGGTCTCCATCGGAGAGACCCAACCGCCTGGCCACGTAGAACCGTTGGTCGACCCGGGCCTCGAACGCCTCGCGCACGCCGTCCGGTGCGGTCTTCACCTCAAGGCTGAGCGTGCTCAGGTCGAGGTGGCGTCCGGTGGCCTGCATCTCGTCGTAGAACGCCACGAGGTACTGACCAATGCTGCGGAGTTTGGATCGCACCACGGCCGTGCCACGTCCGCGCTGGCGGGCAATGTACCCTTCGTGCGCCAGCGCGTCCAGCGCCAGACGCACGGTGGTCCGGCTCACCCGATACCGCCGCTCGAGCTCATGCTCGGACGGGAAGCGGCCGGCGTCGAAGATCCCGCGGGACAACTGCGAGGCCAGCGTGCGCTTAAGTTGAAGATACAGGGGTTCGGTCGACGTGCGACTCAACACGGATGATCCCACCTTGTCCGGCACCGACAACTTGTTACAACATTACTACACGATTGCAGTCAGGTCTAGACGCCGTCGGGGATCTCACGGGTATAGCAGGGGCCGCTCGCTACGGGGTCAACCAGACGGTGCGGAAGCGCATCATCCCGTCTGAGACGTGGACGAAGCCCTGCACTTTGGGGCTCAGGAGCTTGAACTCCTTTGGCCACCAGAGGAAGATGATCGGGAGATCTTCATTGAGGACCGTGAGGATCTCGGCATACGCCCTGCGGCGATGGTCGCCAACCGTCAGGATGCGGGCGGCGTCGAGCATCGCGTCGACCTTCGGGTTGCTGTAGGCGCTATAGTTGAACCCGCCGCCGGTGACGAAGAACCCGTGGATGTTGCCGTCGGGGTCGGGCCGGCCGCTCCACGTCGCGAGCGTCGCATCGAACCGACGTGTGGTGTACTTCTCGAGCAGCGCTCCACCCTCGACGAGCTCGATGTTGACGCGGATGCCGGCCTCAGCGGCCATCGACTGGAGGACCTGCGCGACCTGCTGCGAAACCCGTCCCGGCAGGATCGTCATCGTAAACGCAAACCCATTCGGCTGTCCGCCCTCACGGAGCTTCGCCCGCGCCAGGTCCAGGTTGCGTTCGGGGATGCGCGCGTTTGGCCCCGAATCGGCTCCCAGCAGTCCCAACGGGAAGGGCCCATTCGCGGGAGTGGCCGCTTCGCCGAAAACGACACGCACGAGGGCGCGGCGGTCGATCGTGGCGTTGAACGCCTGTCGCAGCGCCCGGTTGCTAAACGGGGTGGCTCCGACGACATTGATCCAGAGGCCGTTCCACCCGACACCGCCGCGCTCGAACAGCTTCAGGCGGGCGTCGGCCTTGAGGTTCGTGGCCTCGGTAGGTGGGATCTGCTCGATGACGTCCAGCTCACCCGCGCGAATGTTCGCCAGACGCGCCTGCTCGTCCGTGAACGGCCGATAGAGGATGCGGTCCAGGTGCCCGACGCCCTTGTCCCAGTGCTGGTCGAACCGCTCGAGCACGATCCGCTCCTGAGGCCGCCGCTCGACCATCTTGTATGGGCCGGTCCCGACAGGCTCGAGGGCGATGCCGCGGCCTAGCCGCCGCGCCGCGGTCGGCGAGAGCATCATGCCCGCGCGGTCGCTCAGCGTCGCCAGAAACGGGCTGAAGGGTTTCTCGAGATCGATCTGTACCGTCGCCGGATCGACGATGGTGATCTTCTGCACGAGGTTCACCTCGCTGCGGCGCGGTGAGGAGAATGACGGATCGGCGATCCCGAGCATCCGCTCGAAGTTGTACTTGACCGCTTCAGCGTTGAACGGCGTGCCGTCGTGGAAGACCACGTTACGCTGGAGCTTGAAGGTGTAGGTCTTGCCATCAGGGGAGATCGTCCACGATGTCGCCAGCATCGGGACGATCTGGAGGCCCTGGTTGATGTCCACGAGCTTGTCGAAGAGATTCTGGAAGATCTGGCGGTCGGCGAACGCGACCGATTGGTGGGGGTCCATGTTGATGGGATCACCGACGAGACCGACCCGCAGCACCCCACCGCGGATCGGAGCCGCGGACGCCAGCCCTCCGAGGAGGACCACGGTCAAGGCCACCGCAAGGACGGTCCATTTCATTCGAATCACCTCCGTGGCATTTATGGAGGAAACCCGCGTCGGTTTTGGCCTGGTCGGGGCGGGCGGACTTGAACCGCCGGCCTTCTGCTCCCAAAGCAGACGCGCTACCAAGCTGCGCTACGCCCCGATGCAATCAGTGTGCGGCTTCTAGCCGTTCGTGTTTCTGTTCTGCCTCCGTTGGTGCCTTCCTGGTGCCTTCGATGAACGCCTCTCGGAGGGCGGTCGCTTCCTCCAGGGCGGTCGGCATCAGGTGCCCGTACCGGTCCATCGTCACCGTGATCGACGCGTTGCCGAGTTCGGCCTGCAGCGTCTTGGGGTGCACCCCCGCCCCGATCTCGAAGCCGGCGAAGGTGTGCCTCAGATCATGAAACCGTATCTCGGGCTGTTTGGCAAGGGTCAGGTGCCGTTTGAACGCCCGGTCTACCACGTCCGGGTCGATCGGTTCGCCCGTGCGCCCCAGGAAGACGTACTCCCGCTGGGGATCTCTCGATACCTCACACTACCCATCGTCGCTCCCTCCTTGAGACCGCTTCGCCTTCACTGCTTGATGAAAGTACGTCCGCGCCTGCGTCTTCGCGTCTGCGAGATCGCTTGCACCGCCACCGTGCAATTTCTTGCCGAAAGCACCCTCTAATGGTAGCG
>CBRGMJ010000218.1:0-4116 GCA_967797525.1 uncultured bacterium
GATCTCGTTACCCACGGTCGTGCCGTTTGTACTCACCGCCATGCGCATCGCCGTGCCGGAGGCCATGATCGGCGCGGTGATCGGGGAGTTCATCGCCGCCAGCGCTGGGCTCGGGCATGCGGTCCTGGCCGCCAGCAACCAGTTCAACACCCCCGCCGTGCTGGCCGGTGTCATCGTCCTGCTCGCGATCGTGCTGGCGCTCGACGGCGTGGTGGCGGCGGTCGAGCGCCGGCTGCTTCGGTGGCGGGCGGTGGAGACGGCCCGATGAAACCGATGTTCGAGTGGGTCGATGCACACCGAGACGAGATGCTGGCGTTCGTGGAACGTGTCGTCGGCATCGAGAGCCCGTCGGAGGACAAGGCCGGGGTCGACGCCGTGGGTGCGGTGTTTCAAGAGGCGTACCGCGGGCTCGGGTGCACGGTGCGAACAGAGGGGCAGACGCAGTATGGCGATCACGTCGTCGCCGAGACTGCCCCGCAGCGCGGACCCCGCGTGCTGCTCGTGGGTCATATGGATACCGTCTATCCGAAAGGCACCATCACGGCGCGCCCCTTTGTGGTGCGGGATGGGCGGGCCTTCGGCCCGGCCGTCATGGATATGAAGGGCGGGCTCGTGGTCATGCTGTTCGCGCTGCGGGCGCTCGCCGCCACCGGAGGCCTTGGCAACGCGCGTGTCGTGCTCAATAGCGATGAGGAGCCCGGGTCGCCGACCTCGCGCGACGGCTGGCCCGAGCGGGCGGCCGGCGTCGATTGGGCGTTTGTGCTCGAACCTGGCAAAGAAGACGGCAGCCTGGTGAGCCGCAGGAAGGGCGTCGGGATCTTTCGTCTGACCGTCACGGGTCGGGCGGCGCACGCGGGCGCCGAGCCGGAGAAGGGCGCCAACGCCATCCTCTCGCTCGCCCACCACGCGATTGCCGCAACGGCCGTCGCGCGTCCTCGCGAGGGCACCACGGTGAACGTCGGGATGGTGCGCGGGGGCACTCACCCCTACGTCGTCCCGGAGCGCGCGGAGGTCGGGATCGACATTCGGGTCCCCAGCGCCGCCGAGGCCGAGCGCGTGGTGCGCGAGCTGAACGCCCTGGTGGTGCGCGTACCGGTAGCCGGCACCACCGCGTCCCTCGAGGGGTTCTTCCACCGGCCGGCGATGGAGGAAGTCAGGGGTACTGACACGCTGAAGGCGCTCGTGGCGGCGTGCGGCAACGACGTGGCGTTGAACGTCCGCTACGTCACCAGCGGCGGCGCGTCGGACGGGAACAATATCGCCGCGGCCGGGGTCCCGACGCTCGACGGCATGGGACCGGCGGGTGGCGGGGCCCACAGCGAGACCGAGTGGATGGACGTCGAGAGCTTGTATCAGAAAACGAAACTGCTGGCGCTGGTGTTGCATCGTCTATGGTCCGGAGCGATTCCCGCATGACGGTGGAGCCGCAGATCGTTGACACCGACGTCCTGGTCATCGGCGGAGGGCTGGCGGCGCTTCGTGCGGCGCTGGATGCGTCCACGACCGGCGCAACGGTGACAGTGGCTGTCAAGCGCAAGCTTGGCCGGTGCGGCTCATCCGCCGTCACCTCCGGAGGGTATGCGGCGACCGATCCGGCGATCACCCCGCAGGATTCCTGGGAGCGCCACTACGCCGATACCCTGACCGGGGGCGGTCTGATCAACGATCGCTCGCTCGCCAGAATCCTCTGTCAGGAGGCGGGAGGGCGCCTCAACGATCTGCTGAAGCTGGGCGCGCCGTTCGTGCGTACGAACGGGCACTATTACTTGTCACCGAGCGGCGACCACTCGTCGCCGCGTGTCGTGACGCCGGTAAACATGCGTGGCACCGACATGACGCTGCCGCTGCGGGAAGCCGTGGTGGCCGCCGGCGTCCGCGTGCTCGAGAACACGTACGTGCTCGACCTCCTCACTGATGACGTGGGTGTCGCGGGCGCGCTCGGCTACGACCATGAGCGCGGCACCCTGGTGCTCATCCGCGCCAAAGCGGTCGTCATGGGGACCGGGGGCGCCGGGCGCATCTTTACGGTGACGAGCAATCCGGTCGATGTCGTCGGCGATGGCTATGCGCTCGCGGCCCGGGCCGGCGCGCCCCTGCGGGATATGGAAATGGTCCAGTTCTATCCCTGGCGCGCAATCCGCCCGTTCAAGGGGTCGCGGGTCCCGATCCAACCCTCGACGTTCGTCGTCGGGGCGCGTCTCTACAATGCCCGCGGCGAGCGCTTCATGGAACGCTACGATCCTCAACGGAAAGAGTCGACGACACGCGATGTCGCGGCGCGGGCAATCTTCGATCAGATCCGCCAGGGGCTCGACGTCGATGGGGGCGTGATCCTCGATCTCAGCGACGTGACCGATGACGACTTCCGCATGTCCAACAAGAAGGTCGTGGACCGGCTCGACCCGCGGGGCGTGAACTTCCGCGACGTCCAGTTCATCATCGCGCCCGAGGCGCACTTCGTGATGGGCGGGATGGTGATCGATGAGGCGTGCCGGACGCCGGTGGGCCGACTCTACGCCTGTGGGGAAGCGGCGGGCGGCGTGCACGGGGCCAACCGGTTGAACAGCAACGCGATTCCAGACACGCAGGTGTTTGGGGCGCGCGCGGGTCGGCTGGCCGCGGAGCAGGCGCAGCGGGACGAGCACGGCCGCGTCGACGATCGCATCGTGCGCGCGTGGGCCAGGCGTCTCGAGGCCGTCGGCGGATCAGCAGGCGACGGGCACCAGGTACTGGAGCAGACGCGCGAAGAGTTCCAGCAGGCGATGTCGCTCGCGCTGGGCATCGTCCGCACGCATGAGGGGCTGACCCGTGGCCTCGCGGTGATCGACGCTCAGCGTGAGCGGCTTCGCGGGATGACGCTGCGGACCGGCGATGAGTTTCAGACAGCGGCCGAGCTGGCCGCGATGGGCGATGCCGCCGAGGCCATGTGTCGCTCGGCGCTGATCAGGACGGAGAGCCGCGGAGCGCACTACCGAGAGGACTTCCCCGAGCGGGACGACGCGCGATGGCTACAGACGGTAGTGCTCCGGCGCGAGGCCGGTGGGCGCGTGTCGACCGGGCTCCACCCGATCGACGTCGCCGATGATCCGCGGTACCTGGGCGCGTCGACCGAGACGCCCGGGCTGACCCTCATCAAGGGCGAGCACGTCGAGTAGCCGTGCGCCGCTACGTGCTCCGCCGGGTGTTCCAGATGATCCCCCTGCTGGCAGGCGTGTCGTTGCTCGTCTTCATCCTGCTGGCGTCCGCGCCCGGCGACCCGGTCGACATGCTGATCCGGAGCAACCCCAGCGTCACCGTGAACGATATCGCCCGGCTCAAACACCTCTATGGTCTGGACCAACCGATCATCGTGCGATATGCGAAGTGGCTGGGGCGAACGCTCCAGGGAGATCTCGGTTGGTCCCTGGCGCACCAGGTTCCGGTGGCCAGGCTGGTCGGCGAACGGCTCCCCAACAGCCTGATGCTGGTCGGCACGGGCATCGTGATCGCGATCCTCGTGGCCGTCCCCGCCGGCATCTACAGCGCGCTCCGCCAGTACTCCGTGGCCGACTATCTGGCGAGCCTCGGGACATTTGTCGGGTTCAGCATCCCCGTCTTTTGGTTCGGGCTCATCATGATCTACATCTTTGCGGTGAAGTTGAGGGTACTGCCGCCCGGCGGCATGCGCGAGGCGGGAGCCCTGCCCGGCTGGCCCGCGACGCTCGACTATCTTCGCCATTTGATCCTGCCGTCGCTGGTGATCGCCCTCTACAGCACCGCCGCCCTGGCGCGGTACACACGATCGAGCATGCTGGAAGTGATTCGCCAGGACTACATTCGGACGGCGCGCGCCAAGGGGCTCTCAGAACTCCGCATCGCCGGGCATCACGCGCTGCGCAATGCGATGATCCCCGTCGTGACGGTCTTGGCCCTGACGATGCCGTCGCTCGTTGGCGGGGCGCCGATCACCGAGAGCGTCTTTGCGTGGCCCGGTATCGGACAGTTGCTCGTGCAGTCGGTGCTGGTCGGAGACTCCGTGGTCGCGATGGCCGTGCTGATGATGATCGCCGTATTGGTGTTGGCCTTCAACCTGGCCGCCGACATCATCTACGGACTCCTCGACCCGCGGATCCGCTA
>CBRGMJ010000219.1:0-4090 GCA_967797525.1 uncultured bacterium
CGCCCGGCTGCCGGCGTCGCGCATAGCGCGTTCGGCGGCGACCGTCGACAACCGCTCGTCGACTTCGACCACCGGCACGGACAGCGCGGCGCGCAGCTTGGCGGCGAATCGCTCGGCCTCTCGCGCTTGGGCGCCGACCTCACCCCGCATCGTCAGCGGGCGCCCGACAACGATCTCGCCCACCGCAGAGTCCTCGACGATCTTTCTCAGACGCTGCACATCAGCCTTCCACACCGACCGCTCGATGACGCCCAGCGGGCTCGCAATCATCTCGGACGGATCGCTGATCGCCAACCCCAACCGCCGCGCGCCCGGATCGATCGCCAGAATCCGCACGTGCTACGAAGCCGCCATCAACTGCCGGACGTCATCCACGACGGCGCCAAGCGCAGCATCGAGCCGGGCCGCGTCGCGACCGCCGCCCTGCGCAAGATCGGCCTTGCCCCCGCCGGTCCCACCGATGCGCGAAGCCACCGCACGCAGAACGGCGTCGGCGCGAAGCCCGTGCGTATGGAGGTCCGGGGTCACCATGGCCACCAGGTTGACGCGCCCGTCCGAGACCCCTCCGAGCACGAAGACGCCGCGGGGAGACTTCTGTCTCAGACGGTCGCCGGCGGCGCGCAGGTCTTCATGACTGGCGCCATCGATGCGGTGCGCTTCCACATGGACGTCCTCAACGTCCGTGGCGACCTTGAGGGTGGCGACCGTGTCGTCCACATCCACGCGCGGCCTGCGCGCGTGCTCCAGCGCGCGAACCTGCTCCTGCAGGGCGCGCACACGGGCGGTCAACTCAGTGGGCGTCGCGCGAAGGTCGCCTGCCAATTCAGCCAGCAGACGGTCCTGGGTCTTGGCGCGTTCGTAGGCCGTCCAGCCGGTGACCGCCTCGATGCGGCGGATGCCGGACGCCGCGCTGCTCTCCCCGGTGATGACAAACTGGCCGATCTCCCCCGTGGATGATAGGTGGGTGCCCCCACAGAGTTCCCGGCTGTAGTCTTTGACCGTGACCACGCGAACGCGCTCGCCGTACTTCTCCCCGAAGAGCGCCATCGCGCCGAGACGCTGCGCCTGCTCGAGCGTCATCGTCGTAGCGCGCACGGGGCGCGCGTCCAGCGCGATTTCATTGACCCGCCGCTCGACGGCGTCGCGCTCCACCGACGTGAGCGCCGCGAGGTGCGTGAAGTCAAAGCGCAGGCGGTCGGGCGCGACCAATGACCCCGCCTGCCGGGCGTGCTCGCCGAGCACTTCCTGCAAGGCGCGGTGGAGCAAATGTGTCGCGGTATGGTTCCGTTTCACCGCGGCGCGGCGCGGCCGGTCGATGGTGGCGCGGACCTTGCCGCCCGGCCGCAGGACGCCCTCGAGCATACGCCCCACGTGCCCGGTGACGGTGGGGGTCAGTCGCCGCGTATCCGTGATCTCGACCCGGAGGCCGCGCGCCGTCACCTCGCCGGTGTCGCCAACCTGACCGCCCGACTCCGCGTAGAACGGCGTCCGATCCATCACAAGGATGATGTCGTCTCCCACCGCCGCCACCGGGACGGATGCCCCATCTTTCAACACGGCGAGCACCGTCGCCGCCTGCGACGACCGCGTGTAGCCTTCGAACTCGGTTGCCGGAAGATCGCCGAAAGCTGTGGGCGCAGCCCAGGCCGCGGCGGCCGACGACGCCCGGCTTCGCTCGCGCTGTGCCTCCATCTCGCGGTGAAACCCGTCCTCATCCACAGTCAAACCCGCCTCACGCGCGACGTCGCGAGTCATCTCGATCGGAAAACCATAGGTATCGTACAACTTGAACGTCTCCACCCCGGGAATCCTGTCCGACCCGCGTGTCCGCACCGCCGCGATGACGTCGGCCAGGCGATCAAGCCCTGTCGACAGCGTCTGAGAGAAGCGCGTCTCCTCCGCCTCGATCACCTTTGTGATGAAGGCGCGGCGCTCGGTCAGCTGCGGCTGGTCGGCGCCCATGTGGTCGATGACCGCGTCCGCCACCTGCCCCAGGAAGGGTCCCTCAAAGCCCGCCCGCCGGGCGAACCGTATCGCGCGCCGGAGGATCATGCGTAACACGTACGCCCGACCCTCGTTCCCCGGTGTGACCCCATCCGCGATCAGGAATGCCGCCGCCCGACCGTGGTCCGCGATCACCCGATAGGGCACGTACGCCGCCTTGCGCTGCGCGTCGTTGTGTCCAAGAAGCGTCTGGATGCGGGTCAGGATCGGCGTGAACAAATCCGTGTCGTACACGGACGGCGCGCGTTGGACGACCGAGGCGATGCGCTCGAGCCCCATGCCGGTGTCGACGCCGGGTTTCGGCAGGGGCGTGCGGGTCCCATCGGTAGCCTGGTTGAACTGCATGAAGACGAGATTCCAGATCTCCAGCCAGCGCTCACAGCCGTTGTCCAGCGCGACGCTGCAGTCGGATCGACCGCAGGTGCACGCCTTCGATCCCCAATCGTAGTACAGCTCCGAGTTGGGACCACACGGACCGGTGGGCCCCATCGCCCAAAAGTTGGTGTCTTCACCCATGCGGAAGAGGCGCGACTCCGGAATCCCGATCGCCCGCCAATGCGCATACGACTCGTCGTCCTCAAGATGCACCGTGGCCACCAGCCGGTCGGGATTGATCGCGAGATCCTTGGTCACGAACTCCCAAGCGTAGGGGATGGCGTCGCGCTTGAAGTAGTCCCCGAAGCTGAAGTTCCCGAGCATGAAGAAGAGCGTGTGATGCTTGGGACTTGGGCCGACTTCCTCGAGATCGTTGTGCTTGCCGCTGACGCGCATGCAGCGCTGCAACGTCACCGCACGCACGTATGACCGCCGTTCGAGGCCCAGGAAGACGTCCTTGAACTGCACCATGCCCGCGTTGGTGAACAGCAGCGTGGGGTCGCCGGCGGGGACGAGCGACGAGCTTGGCACGACCGTGTGTGCCCGCTCCTCGAAGAAGCTGAGGAAGCGGCGGCCGATTTCGATGCCCGTCAGCGTGTGGGCCGTCATCGCGCCCTACTCTGCGCGCGACCCCGTGGTGACCTCGGCAACGAGCGCCAGAGATTCGGCGAGGGCGTCGGTGAACGCGGTCACCGCCCGGTCGACCTGTGCGTCCGTCGCAATGAGCGGGGGCGCGAACCTGATGACTTCACCGCGATTGAGCGTGTGGAACGCCAGCACCTGCCGTTGGACCATCCCGGCCATGACCAGAAACGCGACGTCGGCCTCGGCAAACTCCACGCCGACCAGACATCCCTTCCCGCGGACACCTTTGACCGCACTGGGCGCGCTCGCCGACGCGCGCCGCAGACCCGTCATCAGCCGGTCACCGATCGCGCCGGCGCGTGGGAGCAGGTTCTCCTCGCGGATCACGTGGATGGCCTCAGCCGCTGCGGCCCAGCCCAACCGGTTGCCAAACGTGGTCGTATGCATGTAGGGATGCTTGATCAACGTCTCCCACAGGTGTTGCCGTGCGATCATGGCACCAACCGGCGCGATCCCGCCACCCAACCCCTTGGACATCGTCATGATATCCGGGGTGACCCCCTCCCACTCGCAGGCCCACATCTTCCCGGTGCGCCCCATGCCGGTCTGGACTTCATCAAACACCAGCACGGCGCCCGCACGGTCACAGATCTCGCGGGCCGCACGCAGGTAGCCATCCGGTGGGAGCATCACGCCGTTCTCTCCCTGGATGGGTTCAAGGAACACCGCGGCCGTCTCGCGCGTCGTGGCGCGGGCGAGCGCATCGGCATCGCCGAACGGCACGAGCGCCACCCCCGGAATCAGCGGCTCGAACGGCGTCTTGTAGAGCTCGCGCCCCGAGATGGACAGCGCGCCGAGCGTTTTCCCATGAAACGCGCCGATCATCGACACGAGGCCTTTGCGGCCCGTGGCGGCGCGGGCAACCTTGATCGCGGCTTCGTTGGCCTCGGCGCCGCTGTTGCCGAAAAACACATACGTGAGATCACCCGGCGTGATCTCAGCCAGGAGGGCGGCCAGCTCCCCCATTGGCTCGTTGGCCATGATGCGTACCGACAGCGGCATGCGGTCGAGTTCGCGTCGCGCCGCAGCGACCACCCGCGGGTGCCGGTGCCCCAAAATGAAGACC
>CBRGMJ010000220.1:0-4052 GCA_967797525.1 uncultured bacterium
ACTCCGGGATTTTAGCACACGCCCCGGGGTCCCGCAACGGCCGCACGGCAAGGAGAGACTACGGGAGCGGCGAACTGAGGCGAGACCGCCGGCTCGGGCGGTCCCGGGCACACGAACCCATGCCTAGGCGTCGCACCTCACCCCTCGACCCTCCAGCGCAGGCGGGTACCAGCCGCCGGTTGGATCCTCAATCTCCCGTCCAGTATCTGCGGGGCGTCGGCCCGGCGCGCGCCTCTATGCTTGCACGGCTCGGGGTTGCTACCATCTACGACTTGCTGCTCCATCTGCCCCGACGGCACGAGGATCGTCGCAACCCGACACCATTGGCGATCTTGACCGAAGGGTCCAATCGTGGCACTGTCGCACGCGTCGAGCGGATCCAGATGATCCGGACCCGGCGCGGTGGGGCGCTGGTCCGAGCCGGTGTCGCGGATGCCACCGGCGTGGCCCACGTCGTCTGGTTCAACCAGCCCTACCTGGCGCGGAACCTGTCGCGCGGGCAGAAAGTGAGCCTGTATGGCCGAGTGGAGCGCGCCGGCCGAGGTCTGCAGTTCGTGGCGCCCGAAGTCGAGGTCATCGACCCCGACGAAGAGCCGTGGCTGGTGGGCCGGCTGGTTCCTGTATATGCGTTGACCGAGGGCCTCCCGCAGCGGACACTACGGACGATCGTGCGCGAGGCGCTGGAGAGCTATGCGGAGGCGATCCCGGATCCCTTGCCTGACGCAGTGCGCCGGCGGCACCGTTTGATCGGGTTGCGGGAGGCGCTGTGGGCCGCGCACTTTCCAGAGCACGAGGCCGAGCAGGCGGGCGCCCGGAGACGACTGGCGTTCGAGGAGCTCCTGGTGCTCCAGATCAGCATCTTGCAGCAGCGGCGTGACATGCAGGCGATGCCGCGTGAGGCGGCGTACGGCCCGGCGGGCGATCTGTTGCCCAGGTTTCTGAAGTCGCTGCCGTTCTCCCTCACGGGTGCGCAGCAGCGCGCCATCGACCGATGAACCGGCTGCTCCAGGGCGATGTGGGGTCGGGGAAGACCGTCGTGGCGGTTGCGGCGATCGTCGCGTGCATCGACGGCGGTTGTCAGGCCGTGCTGATGGCGCCGACCGAGATCTTGGCTGAGCAACATGCCCTGACGCTGGGTCGGATGCTTGGTCCGGTCGGCATCGAAGTCTATTGCCTTTCCGCAGGCACCGAGGCCACAGAGCGCGACGTCCTGCTCCGCGCGCTGCGGTCCGGTCGGTCGATGGTCGTCGTCGGGACGCACGCGCTCCTCGAAGACCGCGTGTCCTTCGATCGGCTCGGGCTCGTGGTCGTCGACGAGCAGCATCGCTTCGGGGTCATGCAGCGGGCGCGCCTCCGTGCCAAGGGACGCTTGCCGGACGTGCTGGTCATGACGGCGACGCCGATCCCGCGGACGCTGACACTGACCGTGTATGGTGACCTCGACGTGACGGTGATCGACGAGATGCCGGCCGGGCGGCGGCCCGTCAAGACCCATATCCGGCCGACAGCGTCGCGGGCCAAAGTGTACGCTTACGTGCGCGAGCAGATTCGCGATGGGCGGCAGGCCTACATCGTGTGCCCGCTCATCGAGGAATCCGAAACGCTGCAGACACGATCCGCGGTGGAGCTGGCGCGCGAGTTGAGCGAGGGGCCGCTTCACGACGTACGCGTCGAGGTCCTGCACGGTCGGCTCTCCCCCGCTCAGAAGGCCGAACGGATGGAGGGGTTTCGCGCCGGTCGAGTGCATGTGCTCGTGGCGACGACGGTGATTGAGGTCGGTATCGACGTCCCGAACGCCTCGATCATGGTCATCGAGGACGCCGACCGGTACGGTCTGGCACAGCTCCATCAACTGCGCGGCCGCGTGGGGCGCGGCCCCGAGCAATCGCATTGCATCCTGCTGGCCGACACCCTGACCGAGTCGGGGCGTCGGCGGGTGGACGCCATGGCGTCGACCACCGATGGCTTCGTCATCGCGCAGGAAGACCTGGCGCTGCGCGGCCCCGGCGATATCCTCGGAGTGCGTCAGCACGGGCTGGCCGGGTTGCGGGTGGCCGACCTCACCACCGATCTGCCGTTGCTCGAGGAAGCGCGGACGGCGGCGGAGGAGTTGCTCCAAGTTCATCCACGACTCGACGGGCCGGACCTATTGCTGCTGAGCGCGTCGGTCGAGCGGCAGCAGGCAGAGCGCCGACGGTTGGCGTCGGTAGGCTAGGCGATGCCATCCGGCGGGCGGCGTGGAGGACGGCTGGTTCCTGCCAAGGCTCGCGACGATCTTCGCCCGACGGCCGCGCGGGTGCGCGACGCGCTGTTCAACAGCTTGGGTACCAGCATCGAGGGCGCGTCAGTCCTGGACCTGTTTGCGGGAACCGGGGCGCTGGGCTTGGAAGCGATTCGTCGCGGCGCCGCCAGAGTCGTGCTGGTCGAACGCGACGCGCGACACGCCGCGGCGCTCAAAACCCGGGTGGCGTCACGGGCGATGGAGCGACAGGCGCTGGTGCGGTGTGAGGACGCCTCGGCAGCCATCGATCATCTAGCGCGCGCCGGGGAGCGCTTTGACCTGATCTTGCTCGACCCGCCCTACGGTCGGGGATGGCTCGTTCGCGCGCTCGCGGCGATCGCCCGCGCGGTGGTGCTGGCGCCCGGAGGGGTGATCGTCGCTGAGGGCCACTGGCGCGATCGTCCCGTGCCTCCCGAGGGGCTTGCGCTCTCGCGGGAGGCCCGGTACGGTGAAACGGTGCTCTGGTTCTTCAAGGGACGCTCGGGTCGTGATGCGGGGGAGGAGTAGGCGTGCGGATCGCCGTGTATCCCGGGAGTTTCGACCCTGTGCACAATGGGCATGTCGATGTCATCCGCCGCGCCGCCCGTCTCGTCGATCGGGTGATCGTGGCGGTCGCGCAGAACGTCGAGAAAGGGAGCGGCATCTTTACGGTCACCGAGCGTGTCGGCATGCTGAGAGAAGTGATCGCGGACGTGCCAAACGTCGAGGTTGCGGCGTACTCGGGCCTGACCGTGGAGTTTGCGAAGTCACGGGGCGCCATGGGGTTGGTCAAAGGCCTGCGGGCGGTCGGCGACTTCGACTTCGAACTCAAGCAGTCGGCGATGAACCGCAAACTGGCGCCGGACCTCGATACCCTCCTGCTCATCGCCGCGCCGGAATTTGCCTTCATCTCCTCATCCCTGATCCGCGAGGTCGCGGGTCTGGGTGGATCGGTGGAGAGCATCGTACCGCCCGTCGTCATGCGTCATCTCCGAGCCAGGCGGATCGGCGAGGGCGCGCGCTAGGGATGGAGTCCGCTCTCGAGGTGCTCGATCGTCTCGAACGGGTGCTGCGCCGGCACGCAGAGCGTCTGCCGGGCGATCAGCGCGCGGCGCTCGAGCAGGAAGTGCTGGGGTTGTTGCGGATGGTACGGACCGCGTTGCCAAAGGAGTTGCACCACGCGCAGTGGTTGCTTCAGGAAGCCGAGAGTGCGCTGGCGCGGGCGCGGGAAGAGGCGCGCCGGTTGATCCTCGACGCGCAGGCGCACGCGCGCTCGCTCACCGACGCCCACCATCCGGGCGCGGGATCGCCGGCGCCGCTGGACGACGTGCGGCGTGAGGCGGATCGCGTCCGTCGAGGGGCCGACGAGTATGCGGCACAGGTGCTGCAGCGGCTGGAGGTCGAAGTGGAACGCGTGCTGGCGGCCATCCACCGCGGCCAGCAGGTGCTGAAAACACCTGGCGTGACCCGAGGCCGCAGCGAGTGACACGGACGGGGCGTTCATTGACACTCGAAAAACCGGTTTTCTATAATGGGACAGTCTGACAGGAGGCGCCAGCGCTATGATCGTAGACCTGAGGCGGCTACGCGCCGAGCGGGGCGCGACGCTGCTGGTCGCCTGCGACGAGACCGTGGCCAGCCAGATCCCCGATCTTCCATTTGATGAACCGGTGACCGGCGAGCTCACGCTCGCGAATCTTGGATCGGTGCTTCGCGTGACCGGGCATGTGGGCACGAATGTCGAATTGGTCTGCGACAGATGCGCCCGGTCTTTTAGGCGCCGATTGCAGGC
>CBRGMJ010000221.1:0-4040 GCA_967797525.1 uncultured bacterium
GTTTCCCTTCGCGCCCCACTACCACGCAGTCAACGGATTCGAGATGCACTACGTCGACGAGGGGCGCGGGGAGCCCGTGGTGTTGCTCCACGGCGATCCCACCTGGGGATATCTCTGGCGCGCGTTTATCCACCCACTCGCTCGGGGTCACCGATGCATCGCGCCGGATCACATGGGCATGGGAAAATCGGGTGTCCCCGATACTCCGTATCCCTACCGTCTTGCGCATCACATTGCGAACCTCGAAAGCCTGGTGCTGCGGCTCGATCTTCGCAACGTGACGCTGATCGTCCACGATTGGGGTGGGCCGGTCGGTTTGGGCGTCGCCGCCCGCCACCCCGGACGAATCAAGCGCCTGGTGTTGACAAACACGTGGGCGTTTGCGCCATGGCCCGGCGGGCCGCTGCCCCGGCTGCTCGAGATCATTCGATCGGATCGGGGCGAGAAGTTCGTGCTTGAGCGTAACGGCTACCTCGAGCCCGCGTTACTCGGCACCACGCACCATCCGGAGCATCTGACCCCGGCGGTCCTCAACGCCTACCGCGCCCCATATCCGACGCCGGCCTCGCGCCGCGCGCTACTGTGCTGGTCGCGGGACATCCCACTGGGCGCGGCCGATCCGTCATTCGATGAGATGAAGCGGGTCGAGCGCAGTCTCGCGCAGTTTGCCGCGATCCCCGTACTCCTGGTCTGGGGCATGCGGGACCCGGTGCTCGGCCCGGACGTTCTACAGACGTGGCATCGCATCTTCCCACGGGCCGAGCGTCTCGAGATCGATGACGCCAGCCATTTCTTGCAGGAGGACGCGGGTGATCGCGTCGTGGCCCGGATCATGCAGTTTCTCGAGACCCACCGGTAGGGCCGCCGATGTTCTCACAGGGGTGGCTCGTGGTCGGCATCGTCCTGATTGGGTTGGGACTCGCCGTGCACGGCGGCGGTCCGTTCGTGGTGGGGATGGTGCTCCTGCTGGGCGCGGGGACGTCGTACCTGTCGCACACGCACTGTCTGAGTCGCGTAGAGTTTCGACGGATCTTTACACCGCGCCGGGTGTTCTACGGTGAGGACGTGACCCTTACGTTGGAAGTGACCAACCGTAAACCTCTCCCGCTGGCCTGGCTTGAACTCACCGACGAACTGCCCGAGGAGCTGATCCCAAAACGCGGGCGCGTCATCCCGAGCCTGCGGCAGCGCCGGCAGCACCTGGTGCATCTCTTTTCACTGCGCTGGTATGAACGCATCCGCCGGCGTGTCACGGTGACCTGCACGGCGCGCGGATACTTCCCGCTTGGTCCCGCGCGTGTGCGGTCCGGCGATGTCTTTGGCATTACCTCGCGTGGTCACGACGTCGAGCACGTGGATCACCTGATCGTGTATCCAAAAGTCGTGCCACTGGACGCGCTTGGGATCCCACCGTTGCACCCGCTTGGCGATCAGCGCGCGCCGCGACCGCTGCTGGAGGATCCTGCGCGGACGGCCGGCGTGCGCGAGTACCGGACGACCGACCCGCTGCGCCGCGTGCACTGGAAGGCGAGCGCCCGGATCGGTGCGTTGCAGTCGCGACAGTACGAGCCGACGGCCGTGCACCGGATCGCCGTGTTTCTCAACATGGACACGCTCGGCCCATACGCGGAGTACCGCGGTTTCGTGCGACCGCTGCTGGAGCTGAACATCATGGTGGCGGCTTCATTGGCGGCGTGGGCCAACGAACAGGACTATCCGATCGGTCTGATCGCCAACGGGTATCTCCCCGAGGGCCTGCGCCGCGTACGGCTCGCGCCGGCGGTAGGCGAGACGCACCTGTCGGGGATCCTCGAGGCCCTTGCGAAGGTGTTCCCCACGCCGGTGATACCTATCGGCGATCTGATGTACCTGGAGGCCAGCGATCTGCCTTGGGGAACCACGGCCGTGGTCGTTACCGCCGTGATCGACTCGTCGCTCCGTGTCGGGATCGACCGTCTGCGAGAGGCGGGACACGGGGTGATCCTGGTGCTGATCGGCGACTGCACGACCGACGTCCAACTCAACGTGCCCACCTATCGGGTCAGCCAGGAGGCCGGCTGGCGTGCGATGGACGAGATCCACCTCGTCTGAGGCCGCGCCCAACGCGGCGATCGGTCGCGGGCCCGCCGCCACGCGGGGCGGCGAGGGCTTTTGGGACAGCGTGCGGCGCCTGTTGCCGACGGTCCGCGTCATCATGGAGTTTTGCTGGCTCTATCCGTGGCTCGTGGTCATCGGCGGCGGGCTCTACGGCGCCGACAGCCACCTGCTGTCACCGGTCTGGGCGCTGGGGCTGCTGCTCGGTGCCCAGGCGTTGGTGCGACCCGTCGTCGAGAGGGCGTCCACCCTTCGATTCTCTCGCCTGGCCTTAATCGCCGGCGGCGTGATCTTGGGCCTGCTGGCGGTCCACGATCAGCATTACGTGCAGGTGCCCTTCTGGCATCCGGCTTGGATAGGATCCCTGCTCCGAGCGGTTCACGACATCTTTCCTGGCGTGCACGTAGCCGTGACGGCATCGCTGCTGGCCGCGCTGTTATGGTGGCGCGGGCTGGTACTGGGCCTCCGCGAGATCGGCGCGATCGAGATCGAGATGGCGTACAAGACCGGCGTCGCCATGGTCGTGCTGTATCTGATCGCGGTGGCTGTGTACGCGGACACACAGGGGTTTGCGGCCGCGGGTCCCGACCTGCCGGGTTCGATGCTGGCGTTCTTCTTCTTAGGTCTGTCGGCGCTTGCCCTTGCCCGCCTGTCGACGATCTGGGAGACCGGGCGGCCCGACGAGCGCGCGCAGGTACCCGGACGCGCCTGGTTACTGCTGGTGATTGGCGTCGTCGGATCGATCATGCTGGTCGCCAGCACGATGGCCGGTCTGGCTGCGGCCGATATCTCCAAGTACCTGGTGCTTGCGCTTCGGCCGCTGATGCCGGTCGTCGAAGCGGCGTTTGTCGTGCTGTTTTTCCTCGCCAGCCTGATCGTGCGTGTGCTGATCGCCATCTTGGCGCAGCTGCCGCGACGCGAGCCGCGGGAGATCGGGCAGCCCACCACGGTCATCGACGACCTGTTGCGCCGCCTGCGGGAACTCGAGGTCAATCCCCAGTTCGTAGAAAGTGCCAGATGGGGGATGGCGCTGGCGCTGCTTGCGCTGCTCATCATCGGAATGGCGGTGACGATTGTCCTCATCCGGCGACGTGAGCGGAAGCAGGACGATGACGAGCGCGAGTCGGTGTGGTCGGCGCGCGACGCGCTGGCCGCTCTGGCCGGGTTGCTCGGTGGGTTGCGGCTGCGGCGGGCCACCGGCGGCGAGGCGCCGGTGCCCGAGGTGAGTGCGATCAGGCTGATCTATCGCACCTTGCTCGAGATGGGCGCGACCCTCGGCGTCCCACGCAAGACCTGGGCAACACCGCGCGAGCATCTGCCGCCGCTGCGCGGCGCGCTCCCTGAGGCCGGGGCCGAGGTTGAGTCGCTGACGTGGACGTACGAGCGGGTGCGCTACGGACGGTGGCGGCCGACGCGAGACGACGTGCGCGCCGCCGAAGCGGCACTCGAACGCGCGCGGGCGACTGTGCTGCCGGGCTCCAGGGAGCCTACGGTTTCTTCTGAGGAACGCAGCAAATGAACTTGAGCGTCTCCGAGCCGGTATTCTTGATCTGGTGACGTTCGTACGGCGGCACCCACATCACCACGCCAGGCTCGAGGTGCTGTTCGCCGGTCGCGCCGACCATCACGCCTTCCCCTGCGAGCAGGTACATCTCTTGCTCGTACCAGTGGTCGTGCAGGGGCGTGGAGGCGCCGGGGTCGACCTCGAACACCCGCATGGCGAAGTTTTCGGCGCCGCGCTTCTTGTCGATGACCCATCGAATCTTGACACCGGGCATCGACTCAGGCTCTTCGGCAGGAACCGCTTCTGGGCGAAAGATCTCCATACCACGATCATACCAAATCAGGCGGGGGGAAGACGAGGAGTTCCCGCAGCATCGTGCAAACCAATAGGGCAGACCTGGCAGGGGAGGCGGGTGGACCGCTCCTTCGTCGAGGGCCTCGGT
>CBRGMJ010000222.1:0-4028 GCA_967797525.1 uncultured bacterium
ATGCCGAGCCAGAAGGTCGGCATCGCCTGACCGGTCAGCGCGACGGCGCTGGCGGCCGCGTCTAGGAGGGAATCGCGGCGCGACGCGGCGAGCACGCCGAGCGGCAGCGCCACCAGTCCCATCACGACCATCGCGCCGGCCGTCAACCACAACGTGGCCGGCGCCCGCTCCAGCACCAGGCGGATGGCGCTGTCGTGGTAGCGCAACGATTGCCCAAAGTTGCCGCGTGCCGCCCGTGAGAGATACTTCGCCAATTGCACGTGCAGCGGCTGATCGAGATCCATCTCACGTCGCACGCGTTGGAGATCGTCCTGGGTGAATCCGAGCGGCAGGAGCAGCGCGGCCGGGTCGCCGGTCAGACGCATGATGGCGAACACGACGACCACGACGCCGAAGATCACCATAACCGAATACACGAGCCGCCCCACCATATAGCGGGCCATGGCATCAGCCCTGGCGAAAGTGTGGCGCGATCTCCGGTCCTTGGGTCCGCAGCTTCTGGAGCACCTGCACGAGCGCGGCGACGGCCTCGTCCACGCACGCCTTGCCTTTGGCGGCCGTCGCAAGTCTCGCGTCGCCGAACGTCCCGGAATTCACGACCGCCTTCGTCCTCGGTAGCCCCAGGTCGACCTTGGCCGAGAGCAGCGCCTCGTGCGTGAACTCGAAGAACGGAATAGCGCGCGGCGCCTCGTTGACCGCGCACCCCATCTGCACCTGGTCGGGGTGCAGATGGAGCATCAGCGAGGTCTCGCTCTCGTCGGCGTGCCACGTGTATTGACTCTCCATGTGGCGGTAGCCGTCCTTGACATACGCGAACCAGTTGATGGCCGCGACGACCTTGCCAGTGAGCTGGCGGAGATCGTACGCCGCGGCGGCGAGGGCCTGAAAGTTGCCGCCGTGCCCATTGAGCAGCACCACGACGTCGAACCCGTGCCCGGCAAGCGAGCGCCCGACGTCAACGAGCAGCGCCCGCAGCGTGTCAAGACGCAACGAGGCCGTGCCGGGGAAGTCGAGGTGGTTGTCCGACGTCCCGTATGGGATCAACGGCGCGACGAGCACCCCACCCGCCCGCTCCGCCGCCATTCTGGCTACCGATTCGACCATCAGGCTGTCGGTGAGCAGGGGGAGATGCAGTCCGTGCTGCTCGGTGGAGCCCATGGGGATCACGATCACACGGGCTCCGCCCTTGATCGCTTCCGCGACTTCCTTCCAGGTCATCTCGCCGAGTGCGACCTTCGCCATCATGGCCTCCCGTCTACCGGAGCCGGACGCCTTGTACGCGAATGCCCTCATCAGGATCCGGTCTGAAACCGGCGACCCGCGCGCTCGCCGCAAAGACGTTGGTCTGCTGGTGCAGGAAGAGCGCGGGCGCCTCTTCGTACAGGACCTCTGCGGCCCGCTTGTACAGGTCCAGGCGCCGCGTGGGATCCATCGTCCGTGCCGCGCGATTGTATGCCTCATCAAACTCGTCGCTGGCGTTGGCGGAATAGGCGCCACCGCGCACGAAGATCGCGCCCAGGTACACGTCGGCGTCCGGCACCGTCGCGGCGCCCCAGAATGCCATATCCGGGTAGTCCCTGCTCAGCAGCAGTTGCACGAACCGCCCGAATTCGACGTAGTTGAGCGTCGTCTTCACGCCCACGCGCTCGAACATCGCGGCCAGCACCTGCATCGTCTCTTTGCCGAGCACGTACCGCTCTGGCGGGCCGGTCATGGTCACGTTTAGCCCGCTCGCAAACCCGGCCTCAGCCAGGAGCTGCTTCGCCTTGTTGGGGTCGTAGGGGTATGCCCTCAGCCCCTCGTGGTAGCCGAAGTAATCGCGGGTCAGCAACTGGCCGTCCAGTTTGCGGGCGTAGCCGTCCAGCACCGTCTTGATCATCGTATCCTTGTCGACAGCATAGTTGAGGGCTTGCCGGACCTTCTTGTTCTTCAGTGGGCCGTCTCGCAACAGGTTATACTGCACGAACATGGTGCGCAGCGTATTCACCGGGTAGACGCTCATGCCGCGCGATCTGAGCCCCGCCGCGTCCTGGTACGGAATCGTGGCGGCGATATGGACCTCGCCTGAACCGAGCGCGGCCACGCGCGTCGCGTTTTCCGGGATGTAGCGCCATACGATCCGAGGCGCGCTGGCCTTGGGTCCCCAATACGCCTCGTTGGCCGCCAGCACCACGCGTTCGCCGCGTACCCACCGCTCAAGTTTGTACGGCCCGGTCCCGACGGGGGCGCGTCCGTATTCCTCGTCGCCCCTCTCCTGAAGGTAGCGCGGTGGATGAATGCCGATACGGGTCATGTACAACGGGAGCACCGGTGTCGGGATCATCGTGATGACCCGAACCGTGTATTTGTCCACGGCCACGATCTCTCTGAAGTTTCGGACATAGATGGACAGCGGCGTCCGCAGTTCGGGCCGGCGGATGCGGTCGAGGGAGAACTTGACGGCCGCGGAATCCATCTCCTCGCCGTTGGTGAACTTGACGCCCTCGCGGAGCTTGAACTCCCAGATCGTGTTGCTGACGAGCCGGTAACTCGTGGCCAGCAACGGCTTGATCTCTTTGTCGGAGAAGTCCAGCCACAGCAGGGGCTCGTTGATGAGGAACGTCACGTTGAGGGTCGTTTGCACCGTGCTGCGCTGCCCGTCCAGCGTCTCCTGGGTGACGGCCTCGGCCACCACCAGTTCGTCGGCGGGCGCTCCCGCGGTCGGACCGGCCCCCAGCGAGGCCGCAAGCGCTAGCCCCAGAACTGCGATCAGTACCCGTCTGAAGCGACCCATCTGAATCCCTCCCTCTCTACAGTCGGGTCAAGGAGCCTGGATCTTCCAGGCCTCCGTCGAGCCGCCGTCGAACGATCCCGTCCAGCATCACCCAGCGGACGTTCCGCACCGCGCGTACGTCGTCCAGCGGATTGCCGTCGATCGCCACGATGTCCGCCCGTTTGCCGGCTTCGAGGGTCCCCACCTGATTCAGGACGCCGCACAGGTCCGCGCCGTTCCGCGTGACGCTCTGCAGCGCTTCCATCGTGGTGAACCCGGCCTTCACCAGGGCGGCCAGCTCCGCGCCCGGGTCGGCGTGATACGTGTCCCCGCCGACGGCCACTTTCACCCCCATCTTTCGCGCCTTGCTCAGGGTGTCCACATACCGCGCCAGCACCACCTTACCCTTCTCACGGAAGAAGTCGGGGATGCCGGGTGTCGCCACTACGTGTTCCATGACCCCATAGGTACTGACCAGAAACGTCCCCTTGGCGGCCATCGCCTTGAGCTCGTCGTCCGAGCACATGGCGCCATGCTCGACGGAGTCCAGACCGGCCTCGACAGCGTGCATCACTGCCGGGCCGCCGTACGCGTGCGCCGCGGCCTTCTTTCCCTCGCGGTGCGCTTCATCGACGGCCGCCCAGATCTCTTCTCGCGTGTAGGTCGCGCCCACAGGGTCCATGCCCTTGGTGGCGATGCCGCCCGTAATCATGAACTTTACGAGGTCGGCGCCGGCACGGAGCTGGCGGCGGATCGTCGCCCGAATCGCATCGGGACCGTCGGCCTGCTCACCTAAGTACCAGGCGTGCCCGCCGGTGCGCACGACGAAGTGTCCGGACACGAGCATGCGCGGTCCCGGGATGAGACCGGCTTCGATCGCTTTCTTGATCTCGATGTCGCCGAACCATTTGCCGCCGACGTCGCGCATCGTTGTGATCCCCGCGCGCAGCAGCTGACGCGCGTTCTTCGCCGCCCGGGCCTGCAGCCACCCCAGCGGCTCGCGCGACATCACTTCTTCATCGCCGGTATCGAACTGCAGGTGATCGTGGCAGTCGATCATACCCGGTATAACGGTGTACCCGGAGAGGTCGATCACGGTTGCACCCGACGGCGCCCTGACTTTGTCGGCGGATCCGCAGGCGGTGATCGCCGTCCCCTCGACGTGAATCGCCCCACCGGACACCGGCCGGGCGCCCGTCCCGTCGATCAGCGTGCCACATTTGATGAGTGTGTTCATCGTTTCCCTCCTGCATCGCGTTCGGACGCGGCCATCTCC
>CBRGMJ010000223.1:0-4013 GCA_967797525.1 uncultured bacterium
CCTTTGAGGCCGCCGCAAAGAGTGAAGGACAGAGTGTTGAAGAAGCTCGAAAGGATGCGCTCGATTTGCTGAAGAAAGTGCTCGGCGAGAAGCCCAGTAAGGTGAGAAAGCTGGTAACTTCAACCGATACCAGCGGCCTGAAACACAAAACGAGGAACCCAGCATGAGCGCGATCAAAGTCGCCTCCGCGACAGACGAGACGCTCTCTCCCAAGCATCTGCGGGAGATGCTCTACTACATGCGTCTGCAGCGGGCCGTGGAAGACCGCGGCATCAAACTCTACTACCAGGGGCGCATCCCGGGCGCGTACTTCACCGGATGGGGCCACGAAGCTGTCGTGGTCGGCGCCACGTACGCGCTGGGGCCCGACGATCTGATCGCACCGATGCACCGCGACCTGGCCGCCTACATCATGCGTGGCATCCCGGTGCGCCGCGTGTTCGCGCAGTTCCTCGATCGCGAGGGCGGGCTGTCCCGCGGGCGGGATGGCAACGTCCACATGGGCGACCCCTCGCTTGGCATCTTCCCGTTCATCAGCCACATGGCGGCGTCGGTGCCGGTGGCCGCGGGCATGGCGCTGGCCTGCCGGCAACGCGGTGAGCCGCGCGTCGTCTTGACGTTCTTTGGCGATGGCGCCACCAGCACGGGCGCGTGGCACGAGGGCGTCAACTTCGCTGCGGTCTTCCGCCTGCCCGTCGTGCTGGTGCTCGAAAACAACCAGTACGCGTATACGACGCCGCTCGAACGGCAAACCGCCGCCCGCGCATTCGTGGATAAGGCACCAGGATACGGCATTCCGGGCGTGTCCGTCGACGGCAATGACGTGCTGGCGGTCTTCGAGGCGGCGCGTGAAGCCGTGGACCGCGGCCGCCGCGGCGAGGGCCCGACGCTCATCGAGTGCCGGACGATGCGGGTCCGTGGACACAGCGAGGCTGATCGCTACGCGTACGTCCCCAAGGCGCTGCTCGAGGAGTGGGCGGCGCGCGACCCTATCGCGCTCTTCGAGCGCCGTCTGCGCGACGACGGCACGCTGACACCCGACGCCGACCGTCAGATGCAGGAACAGATCGCGCGCGAGATCGAGGAAGGCACCTCCTGGGCGGAGGCGAGCCCCGAGCCTGCACCCGAGTCGTTCACCGACGGCGTGTACGCCGAGCCGGAGGACGACTAATGTCGCAGATGACCTATCTCGAGGCCATCAGTGATGGGCTGCGCACCGAGATGCGCCGCGACCCGCGGGTGTTCGTGATCGGAGAGGATATCGCCGTCTACGGCGGGGCGTTTGGCATCACCAAGGGCTTCCTCGACGAGTTCGGCCCCTGGCGCGTCATCGACGCCCCCCTCGCCGAGACCGCCAGCGTCGGCGCGTCCGTGGGCGCGGCTGTCATGGGCATGCGCCCGGTCGTCGAGATGCAGTTCGCCGACTTTGTGACCGACGCGATGACCCAGGTGGTCAACATGGCGGCGACGTACCACTGGCGCACCGGACACCCGCTGCCGATGGTCATCCGCATGCCGTACGGGGGAGATGTCAAAGGCGGCCCATTTCACTCGCAGTGCAAAGAGGCGTGGTTTGCGCACACGCCTGGCCTCAAAGTCGTGGTACCGGCGCGCGCGGAAGACGCGAAGGGATTGTTGATCGCCGCCATCCGCGACTCCAACCCCGTCATGTACTTCGAGCACAAACATCTCTACCGTTATCAAAAAGAAGAGGTCCCCGAAGGAGACCACGTCACACCGATCGGGAAAGCACGCGTCGCCCGCACCGGTGAAACGCTCTCCGTGATCTCCTATGGCTGGATGCTGCACAAGTGTCTGCAGGCGGCCGAGCAGACCGCCGCCGAAGGCGTCGAGGCAGAGGTCATCGACCTACGAAGCCTCTTGCCGATGGACAAAGACGCGATTCTCGCGTCGGTCCGCAAGACCAACAAGGCGTTGATCGTCCACGAAGCCTCTCGCACCGGCGGAATCGGGGGCGAGATCGCCGCCATCATCGCCGAAGAAGCCTTTGACTCGCTCGATGGACCCGTCGTCCGGCTGGCCAGCGAAGATACCCCGGTACCCCACAACCCCGTGATGGAGGCCGCGTTCCAGCCCCAAGTCGACGAAATCGCCGCCGCGATCCGCCGGCTGGCGGCCTACTAACCCTCGGACGCGGTACCGATCTTCAGCACGGCGTCGACTTGTGCCCTGAATGACGTATCAGGCGCGGAGAACCGCCGCTCGAAGATCGCCGTGCCCACCGTAAATCCCCAGACGCCGAGCGTCGCCAGGCGCCGGATTTGCGCCTCCGTGCTGATGCTGCCGGCGGCGATGACCGGCACGCCTGCCGCGGCCACCACAGCCGCCACCAGGGTGTCGACGTCGCCGTCGTATCGGTACGCGAGCAGATCGAGTCCGTGGACGCCGGGCGTCGCGCCCAGCCGGCGGGCGCTCTCGGCAATCTCGGGCACGGTGCCGCGCAGCAGGCTCGGGTGACCGATCACCCTCCCGGGGAAGGGGAAGTACCGGACCGGCGACCCGGCGATGATGCGAGTGACGTCACCGGCGTGGGTCCCGCCCATGAGGTAGTCCACCTTCAAATCGAGCGCGGCCCTGACCGATCGCACCTCGTCGCTGCGGTCCTCGCTCACGACCTCGAGCAGCACGCGCCGGCCGTCCGCGCGGATCGCGTCCGCGAGCGCCCGAAGCCGGTCGAATGGCAGCCCGACGTCCTTGAAGCCAACATACCGTAGACCCGCGTCCCGAACGTCCCTGTAGACATCGAGGGCATTGGCCACGGTCACATCCTTATGGGTCAGCATCAGGATGAACTCAGACACGACTACAAGCCTCCACCCGCCGCCCGCGCGCGATCGAGCACACGCTCGACCAAGCCCGCGTCCCACCATCCCAGAAAAAACAGCAGGTCGGCCAGGGTGCACCGGTTGCGCATCAGGTGGCAGTTGAGCACGGCCCATCGCACGACATCCGGCGGCACGGGGGGCTCGAGGTCCGCAAACCGGGCCGGCGCGCCGGCGGCCCGCAGCGCCGCGGCGATCTCTTCCGGTTTCGCGGTCATCCCCGCGAGGGCCGCGCGGTGTTCGGGCCAGTTGCGGATGAACGCCTCGATCCGCGGCCGCGCTTGGTGCCATCGTTGCAGCTTTTGCCGGTAGTCGTTCCAACACTCGTCGCCGACGCGTCCAGCCGGATCGATCGTGGCGAACGCCGCGCGGACGGTCGCTTCCATCTCGGCCGGCGCCGGGAACGCGCGCGTCAGATCCGCAGAACCCGGATCGAACTCGTCGAGGAAGATGTCCCACGCCGCGGCCGCGAGTACCGTCGTCGCGGCCACCTGGGCACCGTGCAGCGCCGTCGCGCGGTCGCTCTGGATGGCCGCCATGTCGATCAGATGCCCGATCAGGTGCTCCGTCCCCGAGAGAGGCGCGGTCTTGCCGGCCACGCCCATCGTGAACCCACTCAGCGTCAGGACACGCGCCAGCCGGTCGAGCGAGCCGACCCGCTGCCGCGACAGCCCCGACGCCGCCGCGAGCAACGCGCGGGCGGGTCCGTATAGCATGGCGACAGGCGCCGTGTGGTACGAATCGTCCATCCCGAGCAGCGACGCCAGGTACCAGTCCGCGGGAGCGGTCCACACCGCCATGAGATCGCCAAATCCGGCCAGCGTCATCGGGGTCGGCGCCCCAGCGAGAATCGCCAGATCGATCAGCAGGGCATCGGCCCACCTCGACGGCATCGTGCGTTTGGTCCCGGACCTCACCAGGACGGCCATGTCGTCCGAGAATGCGTTCACCGATGCGGCGGTCTGCACCAGGACCAGGGGCACGTGGCCTGCCAGCCGGGTGCCTTCCTTGCACAGGTCGGTGATCGTGCCCGATCCCAATGCGACAACGCAGTCTGCTCCCGCGATCGCCGCGCTGACCTCATGTAGATCATGCTCGTCGCCGTGGAGCTCGGTTCTGTCTGCGCCGATGACGGCCGCCCGGGAGGTGAACCGTTCGGACAAGAGGCGC
>CBRGMJ010000224.1:0-3995 GCA_967797525.1 uncultured bacterium
ATGAGATAGGTATAGGGGCTCGAGTGTTCGTTCTGACACCGGAAGATTGCCTCTACGCGGCTCCCCTTACCCGCGATGATCCCGCAGCACTCGTTTGGAAAGTCCGCATGGGCGTGCGCAATCATCTCATCGACCTGCGCCCTGGTAAGTTCCAGTGCCATTCACCCTATTATACAGTGCGGAGGTCAACTTTCGGACGCCAGAGGTTGGTGGACAGGTAGCGATCGCCCCTGTCGGGGAAGATCACGACGATCACGCCCTGGTCCAGACGGCCCGCCACCTCGACCGCCGCGGCCATCGCGGCGCCTGACGACGGGCCCGCCAGGATCCCCTCTTCTGCGGCTAGCCGGTGGGTCATGGCATACGCGGCGCCGGAGGAGACCCGCACGGTTCTGTGCGCCACGGTGGGGTCGTAGATACCGGGGGTAATCGCGCTCGGCAGGTGCTTCAAGCCCTCGATACCGTGAAACCCGTCGTCCGGCTCGACCGCGACGATCTCGATGGCTGCGTCGGTCTCGCGGAGCCGCCGGCCGACGCCGATGAGGGTTCCGGTTGTGCCGACCCCGGCCACAAAGTGGGTGATGCGGCCGTGGGTCTGCGCGATGATCTCCGGCCCCGTGGCGTCGTAGTGCGCGCGCCAGTTGCTGGGATTGTCGTACTGGTCGAGGTAGGCATACCGTCTCGGTTGGGCGGCGGCGAGGCGCCGCGCCTCGAGCATGGCGCCGTCCGAGCCCTCCAACGGATCGGTAAATATCAACTCCGCGCGGTAGGCCAGAAGGGCTCTCCTCCGCTCATCGCTGATGTTCCTCGGCACCAAGAGCGTGACGCGGTACCCCTTTGCGGCGCCGATCATCGCGTACGCGATACCGGCGTTCCCACTGGTGGAATCCAGGATAATGCGATCACGCGTGAGGCGCCCATCACGCTCAGCGTCCTCGATGATCCGAAGCACGGGTCGGTCCTTGACCGAGCCCCCGGGGTTGTGTCCCTCGAGTTTGGCAAACACGGCCACGCCGGATGGGACGCCGCTGATGCGGCGGATCGGCACCAACGGCGTGTTGCCAATCAGGGCGAGGAGATCGGAGCCGATGTCGAAGGGCCGCTCAGGAGCGAACCGGTAGGCCATCACTCGTCATAGAGGACCGTGGGCTCAGGGTAGTGCCGGACCCGGCGGTCCAGCAGGCGGGCACGGATCAAGGCGTCCAGACGGGCCTGTTTGGCGGCCACCGGTTCGTCGCCCCTGAGCATCGCCAGGTCCACGTTGACCCGCAGCGCGCGCAGCGACACGATGTGCCGGCTGATGCCGGTCGGCAGTTTGACGGGCAGGCGCGCGATGGCGCGGATATCGGCCTTCGACAATCGCGGGAAGAGCACCAGCGCATCGGCGCCGCCGAACTCTTCCGCCAGCGTGGCGAAGTCCGCTCCCTGCGTCCGGTAGATCGGGCCCTTCCCCTTGTACGTGGCCACGATGGCCGCCAGCGTGCGCATCCGCTCGCCCAGCGTCCCGTCGATCTTGGCCCCCCAGGCGCCGCGCGCCGTCACCAGCCCACAGGCAAACGTCCCGTCATCCAGACCCCTGTGGACGGCGGCCTCTCCGGTCGCCGTCCAGAGGGGAAATGACCCCACGAGACCACCGTCCTGCTGCAACAGGTGCGCCCAGACTTCCAAGATCACCGCGGGATCGTCGTAGGGGACAATCTGCACCACCTGATGCAGTACACCGGTCCGTTGCATCGCGGTCACGCGGTTCGCGCCGTCCAGGACGACGTACTCAGGCGCGTGGCCCGGCCGCGCGTCCAACAGGGCGACGATCGGAGGGTTGCGCAGTACGCCGTCGTCGTTGAGGCGGTGCACGAGGCGGTCGACCCGCTCGGGGTCGCAGTCCTCGTGCAGATGCAGCGCCACCGCCGGCACGACACGCAGGTCGGGCAACATCTCCCTATGCCCGGGCCAACGCCTCCGGCCCGGACGGGCCTGGTGCCCGTGGCGGCAGCGTGGCGAGCGCGGCGCTGACGTGCCCACGATCGATGGGCTCGAGCCCGATCCCAAAGACCTGCGCGAACTGCTCCCTGTACACCGCTCGCACCTGGTTCACCTCGATTGGTTGTCCGGCCAACCGGCTCATCGAGGTGACCGGCCGGCCCAGCCCGCAGGGGTTGATGAGGTCAAACACGGTCAGGTCGGTGCTGACGTTCAGGGCGAAGCCGTGCATCGTCACACGGCGCTTGACCGCCACGCCCATTGCAGCCACCTTGGACCCACCAACCCACACTCCTGGATAACCGCGTTCCCTGCCCCCTTCAATCCCGTAAACCGCCAGCGTCCGAATGAGCGATTCCTCAAGCGTGCGCATGTAGCGGACGACGTCCTCATCAAGGGCACGCAGATCGACGATCGGATATCCGACGAGTTGACCGGGCCCGTGATAGGTGATATCGCCGCCGCGCTCGACCTCGAAGAGCTCGATACCGTGCGCGCGCAGGACATCGGGTGAGACCAGCAGGTTCTGCGCCTTGCCGCTGCGCCCGAGCGTCACGACCGGAGGATGCTCGAGCAACAGGAGCACGTCGGGAACAGCACCTGCCTGGCGGGCCCGCACAAGGTCGCGCTGTAACGCCCAGGCGTCCGCGTAGGGCACCGGTCCGGAACGAAGGTCGAGCAGCCAGCCGGGCGCCGATCTCATGAGGATCCGCCTATCGTCGAGCCGCTGCGTTCGCCTCGCCCTCCACGGCCCGGCCGTCGCAGAAGCAGGTCAGGGTGTGGCCCGGCTCGATCGCAACCGCCACGTGGGCGCCCGGGTCGATGTGGGTGGTGTGGGGTTGGAGGCTGTGGATCGTGCGGCCGGACGGCAACTGCACGCAGTAGATCGTCGCACCGCCCTGGAACATACGCCGCTTGACGACGCCCCGGCCGTGATCCGAGAGGGTCATGGCCACGTCGTCGGGCCGGACCAGCACTTCCACCGCCGTCCCCGCCGGCAGCGCGACGGGCTGCTGGACCACGCCGACCTCGGTGACCAGTCCCCCAGCATCGACGGTGGCAGGGACGAAATCCACCCGACCGAAGAAGGCGGCGACGTACCGCGTGCGCGGCACGTGGAAGATGCGCTCGGGCGGGTCAACCTGTTCTAACCGTCCCTGGTTGAGCACCGCCACCCGGTCGCCCAGCAGCAACGCCTCCTGCTGATCGTGCGTGACAAAGATCGCGCTGGTACCCGTCTGCTTCAAGATCGCGCGCACATCGTCGCGGAGCGACGCACGCAGGTGCGCATCGAGGTTTGAGAATGGTTCATCGAGCAGCACGGCAAACGGGCGCGGTGCGAGCGCGCGCGCCAGTGCCACGCGCTGCTGCTGGCCTCCAGACAGCTCATGCGGATAGCGGTCGGCGAACTCCCGCATCCCGACGAGATCGAGGGCATCCTTGGTGCGAGGCCCGCGCTCGAACCAGTGAAAGCAGTGCAGGCCAAAGGCGACGTTCTCAGCTGCCGTCAGATGGGGAAACAACGCGTAGTCTTGAAACACCATCCCGACGCCGCGGGCTTCGGGGGACACCCATGCCCCGCCGCCAGCGACCGGCCGGCCGGCGACCCAGACCTCGCCGGCGTCGGGCCGCTCGAATCCGGCCACCAAGCGGAGCGCCGTGGTCTTGCCGCTGCCACTGGGTCCGAGCAGCACCAGGATCTCGCCCTCATCGACCGTGAGCGACAGCCCGTCGACCGCGGGTGACGACGCGCCATCAAAACGGCGCACCACACCCCGCAGTGCCACGACCGGCGGGCGTAGAGGCGCTTGTCGCATCGGACGTCCAGCCTCCCCTGCGCGCGCTCCGACCTCAAACCCGAAGCCCGCGGCAGCATCGCTCAGCGTATCAGAGCCTCGTGCCACTCTCAAGGGCGGCGGGGCCCCCTCGCATCATGCCCCCGGCCGGGCTGGGCGCGGGCGACGGCGTGCGATCTGGTGATCGCCAGGCTGAGGGCGATCACAGGGATGATGCCC
>CBRGMJ010000225.1:0-3988 GCA_967797525.1 uncultured bacterium
GATCATCGCCACGATCCGGCCGTCGCGCGTCGCGCCGAGATCGATCTCG
The DNA here is from genome assembly GCA_967797525.1 of uncultured bacterium. Classification (GTDB taxonomy): domain Bacteria; phylum Sysuimicrobiota; class Sysuimicrobiia; order Sysuimicrobiales; family Humicultoraceae; genus JBGPNN01. The sequence goes on from CBRGMJ010000225.1 coordinate 50, forward strand.
TGCACCTGCTGCCGCGAGTGGTTCGTGGCCACCAAATGCTCGCGTCGGTCCTCGATCCACTTCACCGGCCGGCCGAGACGCACAGCCGCCCACGGGATCAGGAAATCCTCCGGATAGAACTCGCCGCGCACGCCAAAACCCCCGCCGACGTCGGGCTCGATGAAGCGGATGCGCTCTTGGGGCCAGCCGAGAAGGTTCGCCAGCACCCCGCGGTTGAAGTGCGGCACCTTCGTCGGTCCCCACACCGTCAGCAGGCCGGACGCGTCATCGTACGAGGCGACGACCCCACGGGTCTCCATGGGCACGCCGGAGTGGCGCTGAATCGTGAAGCGTTGTCTGATGCGCACGTCCGCGGCGGCCAGGGCGCGCTCGGGATCGCCCCTCCGCGCTTCAAGCCGATCGGCGAGATTGCTGCCCGCAGATTCATGGAGCAATGCGGCGTCAGGGGAAAGCGCCCGCTCGGTTGAGGCGATAACCGGCAGCGGCGAGTACTCAACATGGACCAGGTCGGCGGCGTCTTCGGCAGCGTAGCGGTTCGCGGCGACGACCAGCGCGACGGGCTCGCCGACGAATCGCACGCGATCACGTGCCAGCGGGAGCTGGAGAAACGGGGCGAGCGCAGGTTTCTCGCCGAGTCGGATGGGGATCCTCCCGACGCTGCCTAGGTCGGCGGCGGTCGCCACCAACTCGACACCCGGCGAACCCAGCGCCGCCGCGGCATCAATGCTGGCGACCTGCGCGTGCGCGTGGGGGCTGCGGAGGAGCACGGCGTGCAGGATATCCGGCAGCCGCACGTCATCGACGTAGCATCCCCGCCCCGCCAGCAGTTTGGGATCCTCCTTCCGCTTGACCGACGCGCCGATGATCATGCGGCTCAGACATCCATGATCGCTTTGCGTTGACCGCCGTCGAGCGTAATCCAGGCACCGTTCATATAGCTGGCGCGGGCAGACGACACGAACACGACCACCGAGGCGACTTCCTCCGGCGTGCAAATGCGTCCGAGCGGCAGGCTCTTGACAGCCTGTTTACTCGCGTCGTCGAAGGACATGCCTTTGTCCCTCGCATACGCGCGCACGAGTCCATTCCAGCGCTCGGTGTCAACCGGCCCCGGGTTGACGGCGTTCACAAGGATCCCCTGCGACCCGTACTGCTCGGCGAGCGCGGCCGTCATCGCGAGATCGGCGGCGTTCGCCGCGCTTGCGGTCAGTTCCCAGTACGCGGGTTTGATCCCGTCGTTGCCGACCACGTTGACGATGCGGCCACCGCCGCGGTTGAGCAGGTGAGGGACCGCGGCCTTTGCGCCGCGTACGTAGCCCATGAACTTCAACTGCAGGCTGAGGTGCCACTCCTCTTCGGTGAGGTTCAGCAGCAGACCACCCGGCGAGGCGCCGGCGCAGTTCACCAGTACGTCCAGACCGCCGTAGTGCGCTGCCGCCGCGTCAACGCAGCGTTTGGCATCTTCCCACTTCATCATGTCGCCGGCAACGGTGAAAACCGGACGGCCGGTCTCGGCGCGGATCTGCTCTGCGGTCTTCTTGAGCCCATCCTCCTGGCGAGCGCAGAGCGCCAGCACCGCGCCCTCCCTTGCGAACTCGAAGGCACAGGCGCGGCCGATGCCCTTCGATCCCCCCGTAATCAATACGACCATATTCCGCAGGCCGAGGTCCATTGCCTATCCTCCCCTCACCAAATCATCGCGATCTGCGGGGCGGCTGGACGAGCTCCACCATGTACCCTTCAATCGTTTCCTGCGCCAGGAACGCAATCATCGTATTGGCGGCGCCGGGGCGAGGGTGTTCATCCAGAAGGGCGACCCCACGGGCCTTGAGAGTCTCGAGCGCCGCCTCGATGTCGTCGACCTGAAACGCGATGTGCTGGAGCCCTTCACCGCGATCGCGCAGCCACTCGACGCCGAATCCCTTATCGCTCAACGGCTGGACGAGTTCGAGCAGGGTGCTCCCAATCGGGATGAACCCGATCAGCGCCTGCCCGGGCCCATAGTCCTCCCAGGTCGTCACCTCCAGACCGAACGCGGTGCGAAACCGCTCCGCCGCCGCCCGTGCGTCGCGCACCAAAATGCCGATATGGTGAACACCTCGGATCATGCCCCGCTCCTCATCCCAAGCAGCCGCATCTCGTGCTGCAATGTCTCGGTCAATCCTTCATGCAACGCTCGAGGCGCGTACCCGAATTCGCGCCGAGCCTTCGCGTTGTCGCCAAGATAGGTGACGCCCGCGATTGTCCGGAGGCCCTCGGCCGTGTAGTCCTCTGGGACGGGGACAATCGCTTCGAGCACGCCCATGACGCCCGCCATAGCCCTCATCATCCCGGGAGCCGCCCGCAGGCGCGGCGCAGGAACTCCCGTGATCTGCTCGGCGGTCTCCAGCGCCGCGATCAGCGTGTGGGGCGGTCCCGCAATAATATAGGCCTGCCCGGGTCGGCCCTTCTCCATCGCGAGGATGTGTCCGCGAGCGATGTCATCGACGTGTGCCCAGCAAAACGCGGTGCGCGTCGGCACCACCGGCAACCGGCGCCTGAGATATCGGATGAGCATCGGGCGGAGCGAGCTCGTGTCGCCCGGTCCGTAGATCAGGCCCGGCTGCACGATAACCAGCGGTAATCCCTCGGCCATCATTGGCTCGACGACTCGATAGTGCGCCACCCACTTCGTCCGATCGTATTCGGTCAGGTGCGGGCCCTCGTACCGGTACGACTCATCGACCAGTCGGCCCCCCGTGTCGGAAAACACCGCGAGCGTACTCGTGTAGACGCCCCGGGGGACCGACAGGTCTCTCATGAGCTCGAGAACGTTACGGGTGCCGCCCACGTTGATCGCTTCGCCGTCGTGCTTGTCACGCGTCCCTATCTTGTACCAACCCGCAACGTGGAAGACTCCGTCGACGCCGGTCATCGGTGCCCGCATGCTCTCCGGACGGGTCACGTCACCCGGATGGACATCGACGCCCAGACCCGTCAACGCGGCCGCGTTCGCCGGGTCGCGAACAATCGCCACGACCTCATGCCCGGCCGATCGCAACCGGCGGGCCAAGGCTCCGCCGACGAAGCCGGTCGCGCCGGTCAGGAAGTACCGCACGCGGGCTTACTCCTCGACCCAGGCCGCGACGCGCGCCGGGCCGCCGTTGCCGCCCTTCACCGGGACGGGCATGGCGATCAGCGTGAACTGCCGCCGGTCGATCTTGTCCAGGTTGATCACGTTCTCGATCAGGCAGACGTTGGCTCCAAGCGTGATGACGTGGACGGGGTATTTTGGCTGGCCCGCGGGTTTTGGCGGTCCCCCGTCGACCGCGAAATCAACGGCCAGCGCACGTGCACCGGCATCGACCAGCCACTGCGCGGCCTCGTTCGACAGGTACGGGTTCTCTGCATAGAACGAGGCATCGGCCCAGTGTTCTTGGGCCCACCCGGTCCAGAGAACCACGCGGGCGCCGGGAAGATCCGCGGTATTGCCGGCCGCGGCCCGCAGCCTCTCGACGGTAAGTGGCTGCCCCGGCTTCGCCGCCGCCCGCAGATCGAGCAGCACCGCGGGGCCGTTGAGCCACTCGAGCGGTACCTGCTCCATCCTGAGGCCGTCTTTGATGAAATGGTACGGCGCGTCGATGTGCGTCCCGGTATGGATGCTAAAGGTCGCATACGCGGTCGAATACCCCTGCAGCTCGTGGTGGTTGATCGGCACGTAGAAGATGCGGGGATTGTTGGGCACCGGCTCGATCTCCGCGCCCCACGGGATGGTCAGGTCGATCAGCCGCATCGTTCTATCGACTTCTGGCGCGGCCCGCGGGATTCCTCGCCGCGCCCGGGTCGCAGGAACCCTGGCAAACGGCCGCCAATAGCCTCTGCACTGCGTTCACAGGAGGGGTCAACCATGCGCACGACCAGCGCCGTCCTGGCTCTCGCGCTGTTGCTCGGCGTGCTGGG
>CBRGMJ010000226.1:0-3979 GCA_967797525.1 uncultured bacterium
TGACTACGAGGCGGCGCGCGCCTTCGATGAGGAAAGTTTGCAGATCTTCCGCGAGATAGGCGACAAAGCCGGCATGGCGGAATCGCTCCACGCCCTCGCTCGCGTGGCGGAGGTACGCGGCGACTACGCAGCATCCAGGCCGCTCTACGAAGAAAGCCTGTCGATTTTCCGCCAACTGGGTGACCGGCGGGGCATCGCGGTCGCCTTGATCGACCTCGGTCGGGTTATGCACATGCAAGGGGAGATTGCGCTCGGCCAGTTGTTGCTTGAGCAGAGTCTGGCGATATCCAGGGAGCTCGGCGAAAGGTTGCTCACGGGTGCCACGCTCCATGCCCTGGGCGGGGCTCGGAAAGATCGGGGAGACTATGTGGTTGCTCAGTCCCTCCTCGAGGAGAGCGTGACGATCTTCCAACAACTGGGCGACGAGGGGTACGCGGCATTGTCGATTGGTGAACTGGGAGCGATCGCCTGCAGCCGCGGGAAGTATGAGGAAGCGCGCCGCCTCTACGAGGACAGCCTGCGAGTCTTTGGGGAGGTCGCCGGTCGAGCCAGGTCCGCGGACTCGCTCCAGGGTCTCGGAGACGTGGTGTGCGCGTTGGGTGATCTCGCCGCGGCACGCGGCTACTACGAGAAGAGCTTGGCCATCTACAAGGAATTGAATCACAAATGGGGCATCGCGGAGGCGCTTGGCGGTCTGGGTTGGGCGGTACTTCGCGGAGGAAATCATGCGGCTGCTCTATCCCTCTTTGAAGAGAGCTTGAGACTCTCTCAAGAGATGGGCCACAAGCGTAGCACTGGCTCCACGCTCTGCGCGCTCGGGAAGCTTGCGTTGCTGGGTGGGGACTACAGCCACGCGGCCCGTTTGTATCGCGAGGCACTGACACTACTCCACGGGCTCGAGGATAGAGAAGGGGTGGCAGGATGTCTGGAGGGACTTGCCGCACTCGCCCTGGGGCGCGCGCAACTTGATCACGCCGCACGGTTGTATGGGGCGGCGCGTGCACTCAGGGAGCTAATCGACGCTCCTGTGCCGCCCGCTGAGCGCGCCGAATATGACCGATCCTTGTCAGACCTTCGAAGCGCGGCAGGAGCGCCGCGGTTTGATCATGCATGGGCCGAGGGCAAAGCGATGACGCTGAATCAGGCGTTCGAGTACGCCCTCAGCGTTGAAGATGCCCCGCTGGCCTGCACAGACCGCGGCATTCACTGCGCGCCGATCTGAAAGGAGGAGTCTAGACGATTTTGGGATCCGTCGTCCCGCGAAGCGGGTTCCATTGAAGGAATGAAAAAGGAGGATGGAAAGATGCGCCGGATAGCCGTACTCCTCGTTCCGCTGGTCGTGGCTGTGCTCCAGGTTACCGCGTATGCCGCGGACCACTGGGGAGGTGCGCCCACCGGCCCAACCCCACCCCCGGCCGCCGTGGCGGTGGCGATAGGCACTGTCTTGTTGATGATGGTCGCCTTGGCCGGGCTCCTGACGGCCCTCTTCCCTGGGACGAACCCCGTGTGCGCGGGCTTCGTGGCCGTAGGCAGCGTGGCTGGGATGTACCTCTTCCTGGACTACTTCTTCATTCTCATCTTGCAACAGTGGACCGCGACGAGCGCAGACGCTACGCTCCTCGCGCTTCTCAAATCCGCCTTCCTCATGGTGATGGTCGTCTGGGGCGTTCGCTGTTGTCTGAACAGGAGCGCGAGGTTGCGGGAAGCGCTCATACTCGCTATTGTTCCAGTCTTGGTGTCGGTCGTGCTCCACTGGGCGGCGCACTCTCTCCGGATCATCAAACCGTAGAATCGAGGTCGACCAGTTGAGGAGCAGGGGCTCCAAGCCCACCTCCTCAACTGGAGCCTGTGGAGACGAGGACCCGCCGCCGGACAGGCCCCAGGGACGGGCGGCACTAGCTTTTGAGTTAAGTACCGAACGGCGAATAGGCTTGTGCCCGTCCCGCTCCCGCCGGTAGAATGAGGAGCGGTGTCGGGGAGTAGCGCAGCTTGGTAGCGCGCAGCGTTCGGGACGCTGAGGCCGGGGGTTCAAGTCCCCCCTCCCCGACCATAGTGACGACGATGAGATCGCGCGGGGCGGCGCGTGTGTGCGCCGGTCCGCTTTGTGTTTGGGGGAGATCGCGATCGGGTCCCAGGTGCTCGAGATCAAACGAACGCTCGATGGGAGCGAGCGAGTGTATTCCTGCACGCTGGTACGTTCGGAGCCGACGTGGGCAGTCCTGGAGTACGTCCTGCCCACGCCGATGGAGGTCGGGACGCTTCACCTGCCCGAAGGCGCAATCACCATCGCCCACTATTGGACCGATCGCGCGTATACGGCCTATCACTGGCTGACGCCGGGAGGGGGCACCCTCGGCGTCTACCTGAACGCGGCCTCTCGTATCGAGATCACACCAGGTGTCGTGAGGTGGCAGGATCTCGAACTCGATGTGCTGGTGCTTCCGGACGGCCGCGTAGAGGTGCTCGACGAACAGGAAGCACAGCGCGCGCCGCGATGGGCCGTGCCGGCCCTCGAACGTGCGCGGGGCCGGCTGCTGCCACATGCCGTCGAGATCGCGGGCGACGTGGAGACTCTGACGCATTCGGTCTGGACCGCCCGTCCGCTCAAGCAGAGGACTTCCCCATGACGGCGCGAACCCCCAGGCATTGTGCGGCGCCCGCGGGGACACAGTCGCGCGAGCATCGGGCGTGGAGGATCGAGGCGATGACCGCGGAACCGCCGCGGGTGCGCGTCGGCGTCTTCTCCGATTCGTACTTGCCGCGGATCAGCGGCGTCGTTCGCTCGATCGTCTCGTTCGTCACGGAACTGCGGCGGCAGGGGCACCACGCGTCGATCTTCGCGCCGGCGTACCGCGGGTACCGCGACACCGACCCGGACGTGGCCCGGTTTCCGTCGGTGCGGCCGCCGGGGCATCCCGACTTCCCTCTGGCGATTCCGATCGATCGCGCATTCCTGGCGAAACTGCGGCGCCGGCGTCTCACCGTGATCCACACGCACACGCCGTTTTTGATGGGCGCGGCGGCCGGCTATGCGTCCCGCCGTCTGGGTCTCCCCCTGATCTTTACGCACCACACGATGTACGGCGAGTATGTGCACTATGTCCCGCTGGTATCAGAGCGGTTCTCGCGTAAGGTGGTGAACCGGCACACGGCACGGTACTGCAACCAGTGCACCGCGGTGATCGCACCGTCGAATGCCGTGAAGACCATGCTGCAGTCGATCGGCGTGACGAGTCCGATCGAGGTACTCGCCACCGCCGGGTTCGAGCTCGAACGGTTCGACCGCCTGGATCCTTCGTGGGTGCGGCCGCGGTTTGGCATCCCGCCCGATGTGCCGCTGGTGATCACGGTCGGGCGGCTGGCGCCCGAGAAGCGGTTCGATGTCTTGCTGGCCGCGTTTGCGGAGGCCGCCCGGGGTACGCCCGCTCGGTTGTTGGTGGTCGGCGGGGGACCCGAGGCGCGGGAACTGCGCGCGCGGACCGGTCGGCTCGGACTGAGGACGCAGGTGGTGTTTAGCGGCCCCTTGGAGCACGAACGCGTGCTCGATTGCTATGCAGCCGCCGACGTGTTCGCCTTTGCCTCGCCGACCGAGACCCAGGGGCTCGTCGTGGTCGAGGCAATGGCCGCCGGGTTGCCGGTGGCCGCGGTACGAGCGGGCGGTGTGCCTGAGGTGGTGGGGGAAGGCGAAACCGGCCTGCTGGCCGAACTCGATCCTCATGCCCTGGCCGGGGTCATCCGCCGGCTGCTCGACGATGCGAGGCTTCGGCGGGATCTGGCCGAACGCGGCCGGGTGGCCGCGCGCGCGTACGCGATCGAAGAACTGACGCAGCGGCTCGTGGCGTTGTATCAGGACGTGGCAACTGACGCACCTGTCATCGTAGCGCCCGACTAAACCTGCGCCGCCGCTTGGGCGGCCATCAGACCACGGGCGATCCGGCGGTGCTGATAGCCAGCTCCGAAAAAATCAAACGCGAACTGG
>CBRGMJ010000227.1:0-3972 GCA_967797525.1 uncultured bacterium
TGGGTGCCTAGGGGCCTAGGTGACGAACTCTGGCCGATCCGTCAGGGCCGAACCCCTGGTCGGCATCAGGTTGCCCGCCATGATCGACTCGACCAGAGAGGCATCGTCGAACCAGGATCGCGGTGCGGCATGGCCCCAAAAGGTTTGCCGGCGGGGATCGTCGATGCTCCACCGGAGGGGTGGGTGGGTCGGGTCTCCGGTCAGGTAGTCGCCCGTGAAGAGTTCGATCCGGTTGCCGTCCGGATCCCGCAGATAGAGGAACAACGCGTTTGAAATGCCGTGCCGCCCGGGACCCCGCTCGATCGCTCTGTGCTGCCGGGCGCCCGCCAGGATGTCGCAGGCGCGGATCACGTTGACGGTTTCCGGCAGCCAGAACCCCGCGTGGTGTAGCCTGGGCCCCTGACCGGTCATCAAGGCGATGTCGTGGACGTTGCTCTTGCGGTGCAGCCATGCGGCCCAGAGCCGGGGCGCGGGCTCCTCTGTCTCGGTATACTCGGAACAGCGAAACCCCCACGCGGTCGTATACCAGTCATAGAGGGGCTGGACGTCGGGCACCTGACAATTGAAGTGGTCGATACGCATCACGTGCGGCCCGCGGTAGAGGTCGAAGCGCTGCAGCAACCGTTCGGTCCGCTCCATCTCCGCATAGAACTCCACGGGTAGGCCGCCCGGATCCTGTACGCGGAGTGCGCGTCCCTGACCGGCCTCCTCCCCCTCCTGGACCCATCGGAGGGCGAGCCCTGCGGCCTCCGCGGTGGCGTGCAGCCGGTGCAGGTCGTCTCCCGAGGCCACCTTGAACGACACATGTGAGGCGCCTGGCGTCGCGGCCTTTCGGAGCACCAGACTGTGGTGTTCGGTTTCTTCAAGACCTCGCAGGTAGAGCGCATGACCGTCGGCCGCCGTTTCCACGAAACCGAGCAGGTCCACGTAGAACGCGCGGGCCCGTCCCAAGTCGGTGGTGCGGAAGGCCACATGGCCGGCGCGGAGGATTGCCGGCGCGCTCATGCGGGTGGGTCGACGGCTTGAGCGGGACGCCGATCGGCACCGCCCCACTCTTCATAGTAGATTGAGATGCCGTCCGGCCCTAACCGCTCGGGGGGTGCCGCGACCGCGTCGAGTGGCGACAGCCGTCTGTACCGACCCGCGAAGAACAACAGCGGGTTCCACGGAGCCGGGCCCTCTCTTACCTCGAGCACCCGACCGACGACGATGTGGTGGTCGCCGCCTTCATCGACTCGACACACCTGACACCGTATCGCGGCGAGCGCGCCGACCAGCCGCGGGGTCCCGTTCCAGGGCTCGAAGCGGTGCTCAGGCTCTGGATGATCGCGCCACCCGCCGGCATAGTAGCGTGACAGCACTTCCTGGTCGTCCCGCAGGAAGTTGATCGCGAAGAACCGGTCCACAGTCATGTGCGGCGCGATCCTAGCCCGGAGATCGACGCACACCAGCACCAACAGCGGCTCCAGCGACACCGACGTGACCGAGTTTGCCGTCATCCCAAGGACCTCGTCGCCCTCACGGATCGATACCACCGTCACTCCGGTGGCGAAAAGGCCCATGGTGTGTCGAAAGATCTTGGGATCGGGTCCGTCAGGCATCAGTCGCCGTCGTCTTCGTGGTCGGCTCGGGCGAGAAACGCCCGCACGCGTTCCGTGTATGGCGCCCGGTCGTAGCTCGCAAACATCGCGCCGGCCATGCGTACCGGGTCGCCAAAGAAGAAGCGTTCATACAACGCCTGACGACCGCCGAACGCCGACAGCGCCATGTCCCATGCCAGCCGGAAGAGCCTGATGCGGTCGCGGGCGCCCGCACGCGACGCCTGATAATACTTCTCGATCGTCGGCCCCTGCGGGCCTTCGATGTCCGCCTGCAGGGGAATGGCCATCAGACCGCTGGCTCCTAGTTGATGGACGATCTCCATCATCCGAGGGTACGCGCGCGTGAATATGTTGCGGGCGGCATCGAGGGGCGGCCAGGCCGGTGTCATTACCCCCCACCGGTCAATGGACGCATCGGCCTCCGCGGTGCGCAGGAACGCGCGCATCATTTCGAGGTACTGGATGACTTCAGCCACCTTCTCCTGGACGTGCTGGAATTGCTCGATGGCGATCGTCTCGACCATCAGGCTGACGACGCCCAACACAAACTCGGTCTTGGCGACGTTCTTGGTAACCACCTGATGCGCCATGTGCACGACGGCGCGCGTCTCGGCAAAGACACGGCTGCACCGTTCGACGTCGCGCAACAGGAAGACCCGGTCCCAGGGCACGAGCACATCGTCGAAGATGACAACGGCGTCCATCTCCTCGAACCGGGCGGCCAGCGGGTGATCGACCGGCCCGCGGCCGTCATCGAACGGCTCCCGGCAGATGAAGCGAAGCCCGGCCGTCGAGCACGGGATGGCGACCGCAAACGCATACGGAGCGTCCTCGGGGCCGCCGCGGAGCACCGTCGAAGGAAATGCCATGATCTCATCGCTGACCGGCAGCGTCGCCAGCATCCGCGCCCCGCGGATCACGATCCCATCAGACGTCTCGCGTACGATGCCCGCTGCGAGAAACGGGTCGGCTTGCGCCGACGGCCCGACCGATCGGTTGGACTGCGGGTTGATCAACGTGTGGGTCAAACAGAGATCGTGCTCGCGCACGTGCTCGTAATACCGCTTGATGTTCTCACCGAACCTCGGATCGTTGGCGGTCATGTAGTCGGCGGCCGCGGCGCAGGCCATCAACGCGCGGTTCAGGTAGTCAGGCGAGCGGCCCATCATGCCACCGGAATAGTCGGCCCACCGTTTCATCATGCGTCGCACGCGCACCAGATCATCGTGGCTGCGCGGCGTCAGAAACGACATTCCCACACGTTCGCCGCTCGATGGCGAAATGCAGGTCATCTCATCGCGCCGGGCGGGATCGTGCTGTATGTCGTAGAGCGCGGCGACGCTGCGGATGACGTTTCGGAAGGCGGGATGCGTGACGGGATCGGTGACCTGCTCGCCGGCGATCCACAGATCGCGCGGCGTGACCCGCAGGCCCTCGACGTACTGGCTGCCGGTTCGGGCGCCCATCAACCGGGACCCCCTATCACGTCGGCGACGACCGGGTTCTCCAGCGCCCCCACGCGCTCCACTTCGACCCGCATGCGATCGCCGGGGCGCACGTGGGAGATCCCCTTCGGCGTCCCAGTAAGGATCACGTCGTCGGGCTCGAGGGTCATGAACTCGCTGGCAAAGGCGATCTGCTCCCAGATGGTGGGACTCAGATCGGCCGTCGTCCCTTGCTGGCGGACCACGCCGTTTACTGAAGCGCACAGCGCCAGCCGGTGCGGATCGGTGATCTCGCCTTCGACCACCGCGGGGCCGATCGGGCAGAACGTGTCCCACCCCTTCGCCTTCACGGGTGGTCGAAAGAAGTTCTTGACGAAGTCGCGCACGGTGACGTCGTTCGCCACCGTGTAGCCGCGGACGACATCGGGCGCGTGTTCGGGCCGCACGCGCCGGCACCGCCGGCCGATCACCACGGCGAGCTCTGCCTCGTAGTGCAGGTATTCCGCCCCGGGCGGATACACCACCGAGGCGAGATGGCCGACCAGACTGCTCGGTGGTTTGAAGAACATCGCGGGATCCGGCGGTGTGTCGACGGCCAGTTCGGCCGCGTGATCACGGTACGTCAGCGCGAACCCGATGATCTTGCTCGGCGCAACCGGCGGCAACCAGGTCACGGCCCCGATACCGTGCGCGCGGCCCTGCTCGTCGATGAGCACGTCACCGTCGTGTACGCGCCCGTCGGCGATGAACCGCACGCGCCTCACTGTGGCGGCCGCCTCATCGAGATGCCGGGGCACGCGTGAGCAGCCCGTATGAGGCCATGACCTCGCGAAGCGTCGTCTCGTGCTCCGGGCGAAGCGGTGCATGTGGCAGTCGCACTCGTGCACGCTGGCGCAGGGGTCTGCGCCTCACTCGTTGTCGTCAGC
>CBRGMJ010000228.1:0-3962 GCA_967797525.1 uncultured bacterium
CGCGTCGTAGCCGTCGAGTTGTTCCTGCGGATACTGGTACTCGTCGATGACGAATCCGTCGGAGTCGCCGGTGCCGCGGACGTCGAGCTGCACCGAGGCGATCCCCCGTTCGGCAAAGTAGAAGTGACCGAAATCCCGCGCGGCGCCGCGGAGGTCGTCCTTGCGATAGGGTGTGTATTCCACGACGCACGGCACGGGGCGATCGGTCGCGGGCAGAAACAGGTTGGCCGACAACCGCGTCCCGTCACGCGTGGGAATCATGATGTGCCGAACCTCGACGGCCATCCGGTCGCCGGGATCAGGGGACGGCGGGTTTGTCAGGGGATCTCCTCCGGTCGATCCACGACCGCGACCCCCGAGACGCGCTTCAGGCCGCGGTCCATCGAAATGAGGAAGTCTGCCTGCCCGGACGCAACTGCTGCGATGTAGGCGTCCGAGAAATGCAAAGCGTTTGAATCACGGTACAACGAAAGCGCTTGGGTGATCGCGGGTTGTTCCATGAACTCCATCACAGATGCATGGATAAGGTTAAGCAGGCGATCCGCAATCTCCCGGCGTTTCCAGTCGTAAACGGATTCGAGCACATACACCACTTCAGCCAGCGTCACGGGTGCGACGAGCAGTTTGATCCGGCGCGCCTCGGCCGCCTCGAGGATTCGGGCGACCCGCTCGGCGAGATCATGAGGCTCGTTTGTCAGGTAGCGCAGGAGGATATTGGCGTCCAGGAGCGCGTCAGCCAGCGGTGGGCTTCTTCCCGCTCAGGCGCCTTGTTTGTGCCGTCCAGGCTTGACGCCGTTCCTGCTCGAATGGAAGGGCACCGCGTATGGGAAACAGACCTCTAAACTCCCCGAGCCGGCGGCGCCGTATCGCGCGCACTTCCAGATGATCGTCCGCGTAGACAAACTCAAGCGCGTCACCCGGCTCGATGCGCAGCCGCTCGCGAACCTCTTTGGGGACCGTTATCTGCCCTTTCGACGTCATCCGGGCCCGCGCCATGGCAGATCGCTCATCTCCTTACGTTTCGAACCACCTTCCTTACATCTTATCAGTAAGGAACCAAGGCGGCAAGCCGTCGACGGAGGGCATCAGAACTTGCATGAGATTATCGCGCCAGCGCCAGTTCCTCGAAGATCGGCGCGTTGTAGATCGGGTGCCAGACGAACTGTCCGATCCGCGGTGAGCGCAGGTGCATCGTGCGCGTGATCACCAGCGGGATGATCGGCATGTCGTCGAGCGCCAGCCTGTTGATGCGCTGGTAGTAGCGGCACCGCACCTGCGGCGAGGCCGTGCGCTCGGCCTGCGCAAACAAGCGGTCGACCTAGCCGTTGCGGTAGCGGGCCCGTCGTGCGTTGGCCCCGTCGCTGCTGAGCAACGTGCCGACATGATCCACCGGGTCGAGGAAGCTCGCGCCCCAGCCGTTCAACGCCAGGTGGCTCTGCGCGTTCGTCAGCATGGTGTTCAACGTCGCGCCCGTAAATCGCCGGATCTCGGTGCGCACCCCGATCGTCGAGAGGTTCTGCTGCAGCACCTGCTGCCATTCGGTCGACTGCGGGATGCTCCCCGTGGTCGACGAGTCGAGGTTGACCGTGAATCCGTTGGGATGGCCAGCCTCTGACAGGAGCGCCTTTGCCTGCGCCGGGTCGTACGACGGAGCCGCGGCCCCGCTTGGCTCATAACACGATACCTGCGGGAGGATATAGCCCGTCGCCGGGATGCCCAACCCGCCGGCGACCTGCACCAGCCGGCTGCGGTCCACCATCATCGCGACGGCGCGCCGCACGCGCAGGTCGTTGAACGGCGGCGCCTCGGTGTTCATCAGCAAGAACGATAGATAGACGTTGTCGGCGATGAAGATCTGCCGGCTCAGCTTCGCATCTGCGCGCACCCGCGGGATGTCCTGACCCGCCAGACCATCGGCGAGATAGTCGACCTCGCCACGTTCGAAGCGCAGCAGTCCGACGCTGGGTTCGACGCCAAACTTGTAGACGATCCGCTCGAGATGCGGGGCGGTCTGCCGGAAGTACTTCGTGTTCTTGACGAAGACGATCTCTTGCCCCGGCGTCCAGCGCTCGAGTTTGAACGGCCCGGTGCCCACCGGGTGCAAGCGGAAGTCGTCCCCATAGCGCTGCACTTCTTCCTTCGGGATGATGCCGTTGATCGACATCGACAGGATGGCCGTAAACGCCGCCTGCGGCTGTTCGAGGGATATGCGGACCGTGTAGTCATCGACGACCTCGATGCCCGCCATCTGCGTCGCCTTGCCGCCAATGACGTCCTTGCCGCCGACGATGTTCGACGCGAAGGACGGGCCCCATGACCGGGCCGTGGGATGCGCCTGTCGCTCGAGCGAGTACTTGACGTCCGCGGCCTTCACTTCGCGACCGTTGTGGAACAGCACGCCTCGTCGGATCTTGATCGTATAGACTTTTGCATTCGGACTCAGGACCGGCATCGTTTCGGCGAGGTCGGGGATCAGTTTCCCGGCGGCGTCGTACCGATAGAGCGTGTTGTAGAGGATCAGGCCCGCCATGCGCCAGTCGGTGCCAGCGCTGGCGCTGGGGGGATCGAGACTCTCGACGTTGCCGGCGCGGTAGATGGCCGTGACTTCGCCGCCTTCGCGCACCGAAACCGGGCCGCCCTGTGCGAGCGGGACGGCTACGAACAGAAACACGATGCCGGCGGCGATCCTTTTGAGCATCGTCTTCACCTCACACGGGGCCTACGGGCCTACCCGAGTAATGGTCAGTTCCTGACGGGTATTCCTGCAACGCACGTAGAAGAGATCACCGGACGTGACGGCTTCGAGCAGATACTTCAGGTCATTGCCTTGCACCCCGACGATCCTGAACTTCGACGTCCCCGTGATGTCCAACCGGCTGATGTACTGGTCGTCGCCCGTGAACAGCAACTTGGCAGGTTCGGTCTCCCGGAGCGCGCGATCGACCCACGCGCACTCGCCTGCACCTGGTTGCCGCTGCGTCGCGCCTGAGGAAGCCTTCTCGAAGTAGATCCAGAGATCCGATCCCCCGCTGCGGCGAGGGCCGTACACGGCCCGCATGCTCCCACCCCCGCGGCACACCAACGTGAAGCTCGACGGCTCCGCCCCATAGCCCCACGGCGCGAGGATCCATAGCGCTACGATCCCCAGCAGAACCGAGATTCCCAGGGCCATCCCCTTTTTCATCGCCCATTGCTCCCTTCTGCGTCTCAGGATCGCATGCCCCACTAGCTCCATTGTACAATCGGTATGCCATGCCCAACCGCCTGGTCAACGAAACCAGCCCGTATCTGCTGCAACACGCCCAAAATCCGGTCGACTGGTACCCGTGGGGCGACGACGCCCTACGCCGGGCCAAAGCCGAAGACAAACCCATCTTTCTCAGCATCGGGTACGCCGCCTGTCACTGGTGCCACGTGATGGAACACGAGTCGTTTGAGAACCCCGCGATCGCGGCGATCATGAACGAGCACTTCGTCAGCGTCAAAGTCGATCGTGAGGAGCGCCCCGATCTCGACGATCTGTACATGAAGGCCGTCGTCGCCATGACCGGACAGGGCGGCTGGCCGATGAGCGTGTTTCTGACCCCGACCGGCACGCCGTTTTTCGGCGGCACGTACTACCCACCCGAGCCACGGGGCGGCATGCCGTCCTTTCCCCAGATCCTGATCGGCATCTCGCGGGCTTGGGGCGACCGGCGCGCCGACATCGAACGCGCCGGGGCGGATTTGCTCGAGACGGTCCGTCGCGAGAATGCGGCCGGTACCCGTGACGACACGCTGACCATCAGCACACTCGAGGCTGCTGAGGGGCGCCTCGAGCGTGGATTCGACCTCGCCCGCGGCGGATGGGGTGGGGCGCCGAAGTTTCCTCAACCGATGACCATCGAGTTCCTCTTGCGGGCCTCTGTGCGCGCCGGCGAGCAGTCGGCGCTCACGATGGCATCGTCAACCCTCACCCACAT
>CBRGMJ010000229.1:0-3950 GCA_967797525.1 uncultured bacterium
CATCGCCTGGAGTTTGACCGGGTTGGCGTTTTTCGGCACCCCGATGGTCGCGCGCACGCCGAACAACCGCGACGCGTACGCGATGGATTGCCCATGATTGCCGGTGGATGCCGCGATGACCCCGCGCCGGCGTTCGTCTTCGGACAGGCGCGAGATCAAGTTGATACCGCCGCGAATCTTGAAGGAGCGCGTGGGATTCGCGTTTTCGCACTTCACGAACGCGCGGCAGCCGAGCAAGCGGTCGAGCGTGGGCGACGTGACCACCGGCGTCGCGCGCAGGTATGGAGCGATGGCCCGCCGGGCGGCGAGCACGTCCGCAAACGTGGGGGGAACCATCGCCATCAGACCTCCGCGGCCTGCCATCGCGTCGGAAAGTCCTCCACGAGATAGAAGTGCCCTTCGAGGTAGTCGACCACCGCCACACCCAGGTCGGGCAGCGACTCGACCTGGTGGCGCATCGGCATCGCCCACATTTGCTCAGCGCGGAACCCCAGCAAGATCAGTGGATGGGTCACCACCAACGCCGTGCGTCCATAGAATTGATCGCCAATGATTCGCAGCGCCACCGTCAGGCGATGCGCCCCGTCTGAGAGCGACTCGCCCGGCGGGGCATCACTCATGAGATCGAACAAGCTATCGAGCCAGGCCCGATACGCCGCGAGATCAGTCAACAGCGCACGGGTCCGCAGTTCATCGAGATCGTCCCGCCACCACAGCGCCGCCCCGCGAATCGCGCTCAGCGCCTCGGCGGTCTGCCGGCTTGCCGGTTGCGGGCTGGCGAGGACGTGAGAGAAGTGCGGGAGAGTCGCCGCGGCAAGATCGACCGCCGCCACCCCCGACTCGGACAGCGGCGGGTCGCCGTCGAGCGCCCGTGTCCAGTCCGGCTCTCCCCGGTTCAGCAGGAGCAGGCGCGTCCGCACCGCTTGAAAGGTCTGGGTCGCCACGAATGGTCTCACCGGTGGGTGGGTGTGCCTATTTGTTGCCGGATGCCCAAACCCCTGCCAATCTCATCCCAGGTCGCGCTTGAAGTGCTGCATGTAGGCGACAAAGCCCAGCCGCGACCAGAAGGCGACCGCTTCTGGATTGTTGACCGCAACGGTCAACTCCACTGAAGACACGCCCGTCTCATCCATCCACTCGAGCAGAGAGTTGACGAGCCGGCGGCCCACGCCCCGCCGCCGGTACGCCTCGCGCGTGACGACGTCGTGGACGTAGCCGCGCCGGCGGTGTTCGAAGAAGGCGGGCAGCAGCGAGATGCGCCCCACAGCAAACCCGATGAGGTGGCCACCGAAGGTGGCGACGACCGCAAGGGCGTCATCGCGACCGACCAGCCCGCTGATGAAATGCCGGTACTCCTCGCGCCATCGTCGTGATGGCGCAAACGCGCGGTCCAGCGTGGCGTGATGCAGGGCCAGTTCACCCCAGACGTCGACGATCTCCGAAAGATCACGCACGGTCGCCGGTCTGATCTCACAGTCAAGCTGGGCGCCCGGCGCCCGTCGAGGGGGCATCGCTATTCGCTCCTGCTGCGCAAGGCTTCGGCTGCGGCCAGAGGACTCCTCCGCACGGTGTAGTATCGTGGGAGCGAGACACCCTGGAGGCGCGTCGATGTCCCGATACCTGGCAGTCGTACTCATTCTGGCCGCCATCATGGCGCAGCCCGCGGCGGCCCTGGAAATCCGCGGCGGGCCCCTGTCGCGCGTGGAATCGACCGAAACCATCGATGACGACCTCTACATCGCCTCCGGTCGTGTCAACGTCGACGGCCACATCAAGGGCGACGTGGTCGCCGCGGGGGGCACCGTGCGGGTGCGCGGCCAGGTCGATGGCGACGCGCTGATCGCCGGGGGCAACGTCGTAGTGACCGGGCGGGTGGGCGAGACGATCCGCGCCGTGGGGGGGACTCTCACGATCGAAGGGCCGGTTGGCGCCGACGTGGTCGTGGTCGGCGGAAGCGTCGAGATCGACCAAAACGCCCGCGTCACGCGCGACGTCGCCGTGACCGGCGGTGAGGTCACGCTGCGCGGTTCGGTTGGTCGCAACGTGATGGTGGCGGCCGGGCGCGTCGTGATCGCCGGAAACGTCGGCGGCAACGTGCTCGTGCGGGGTGGAGAAGTGGTGGTGGTCGCCGCAGCGGTGATCCGGGGCAACCTGACCTACAGCAGCGAGCAGCCGGTGAAGATCTCACCCGACGCCCGCGTCAGCGGCAGGGTGATCCAGGAACAATATCCGGTCCGACCGATGCCGTCCGCGAGGATGACCAGAGCCTTCCGCTTGGTGTTTGGCTTCGTCGATTTCCTGTGGATGCTCGTGCTCGCGCTGGCGATGGTGGCGTTGGTCCCGCAGGGCGTGGGGGCCACGGCCGACGCCCTGAGCGCCCGGTTCTGGGGATCGCTCGGTTGGGGGATCCTCTTGTTAATCGGCATCCCGATCGCGGTCATCGTGCTCGTCGTAGTCCTGGTGGGGATCCCGGTCGCTATTGTGCTGTTTCTGGCGCACATCCTGGCGGTGTTTGCCAGCCACGCGGCCGCCGCGCTCGCCATCGGGCGCGTCGCGAGCACACGCGCCTCCGCATACGCCCAGGTGGTCATCGGCGTGGTGATCATCGCGATCGCCACGAACCTTCCCGTCGCGGGCGTCTTCCTACGGCTGGCGGTGATCGCCGTGGGGTTGGGCGCTGTGGCGATCGCGTTTTGGAGCCGGCGTCGCGCGCCGGCCGCCTAAACCCCTCCTGCCCTTTGGCCGTCTAGTTAGATAGCGCCCGGGGCAGATATCACGACAGCGTCCGCCCGTTGGGAGTGACAGCCATGTCGGATCTTGCGAGGTTTGTCCCCACGGCGTCCAGCCCGTGGGACCGCGCGAAGGCCGCCCATCTGCTCAACCGCGCGGGATTCGGGGGAGGGCCAGACGAGGTCGACCGGCTCAGCCGTCTGGGGATGGATGCCGCCGTCGATGAGTTGTTGGACTACGATCGTATCCCCGAAAGCGTTGCACCCCCGGACTTCACCAGCCTTCGCACGCTGTGGGACGCCGTCGCTCGCCTTCGACAGCAGAACGCTCCGCAGCGCCAGCGGTTCGAGGCCCTGGTCATTGCGCAACGCGGTGACAACCAGAAACTGCAGGAAGTCCGCGAGTGGTGGGTCACGCGGATGATCCAGACCCGCCGGCCACTACAGGAGAAGATGGTGCTCTTCTGGCACGGCCATCTCGTCTCGGGCCGCCCAGATGCGCGACTGGCCGAAAACCTCTTCGCCCAAAACGAACTGTTCCGCCGCATGGTCCTGGGCAACTTCAAGGAACTGATCGTGGCCATCAGCAAGGACCCGGCAATGCTCGAATACCTGGACAACGAGAGTAACCGCCGGGGGAGACCCAACGAGAACTACGCCCGCGAACTGGTCGAACTGTTCACGATGGGCATCGGCAACTACACCGAGCAGGACATCAAGGAGGCGGCCAGGGCATTCACGGGCTGGACGCGCCGCGCTTACGACTTCTACTTCGACGCCAGACAGCACGACGACGGCCCCAAGACGTTTCTGGGTCGGACCGGGAACCTCGACGGCGGTGATATCGTCAACATCATCTTCGAGCACCCGGCGACCGCGAGGTTTCTTCCGCGCCGGCTCTTTGAGTTCTTCGCCTACCTGCGGCCGGATGAGCGCCTGGTCGAGGAGCTGGCTGATCTGTTCCGCCGCAGCCATTTTACCGTTGCGCCGTTAATGCGAACCATTCTCACTTCGCAGGTGTTTTATTCAGAGCGGGCGATGCGCTCGCAGGTCAAGAGCCCGGCGCAGCTCGTCGTGGGGACGGCGCGGCTGTTCAACGTGGCGGCGAGCTCGCAGCAGCTTCGCGCCATGGACCTGATGGGGCAGGCGCTGTTTTACCCACCCAACGTCGGGGGGTGGCCGCGCGGCGAATCGTGGATCACCACCGCCACGCTCTTCTTC